>JACQUT010000306.1 GCA_016267585.1 Cyanobacteria bacterium NC_groundwater_1444_Ag_S-0.65um_54_12 | reverse complement strand
GATCGATGAGGGTCAGATCTCCCGCGATGGCAAGGTTTATTTCCCGGTTCGTTAGACTACCGCGGATCGTTCTTGGCAGTCCAAGAGCGATCCGCTCATAAATAAGGAGACAGCACAGCTTGGCGGTAGAAGAAGTCATGATGGTGGCGGAGGTTGAACCGCCAGAGTATTTCGTGGAAACTGCGGCTATCTGTTCCTTGGTGCAAAGGGCAGAACTCTATCTGGCTGCTAACTTTCCGGTGTACTTTCGTGGTGTCTCCGGAAGTGGCAAGACCACACTGGCTTTGCATGTAGCGCGGCGGCTCGGCAAACCGGTAATCATTTTGCACGGCGACGAGGAATGCAGTACCAGTCAGCTAGTGGGTATGCAACAGGGTTATCGTTTCCGGCGGGTACAGGATAACTTCATCAGAGCCGTGCGCCGGTACGAGGAAGAATACTCCAATCGCTGGGTTGACGATCGCCTCACCATAGCCTGCCGGGAAGGCTATACCCTGCTATATGACGAGTTCAACCGTTCCCGGCCCGAGGCCAACAACACTCTGTTATCAATACTGCAAGAGGGCATCCTGTCGATGCCGGCCGGGCGTAGCGATGGTGAGCGTTATTTGCGCGTACATCCGGATTTTCGCGCCATCTTTACCGGTAATCCGGAGGAATATGCCGGGGTTCATCCCACGCAAGACGCGTTACGAGAGCGCATGATCACGCTGGATGTCGATAATTTCGACTACGAGACCGAAATCGCCATCACGCGCGCCCATTCTCCGGGCCTTAGTGTCGGCAGTTGTGAACGAATCGTGGACATTGTGCGTGCCATGCGCCAGGAGGGTTCCTTTCCGGTGACTCCTACCATTCGTTCTTGTGTAAAACTGGGGCGAGCACTGGCCCAGCTGGGAATAAGCCGCTTGATCTTCGAGTCGCCGGTCAGCGACATCTTCGCCGATGTGCTGGTATCGGGTTGTTCGCGCATCGGTGATCGCCGGGAGTTAGAGGTATTGCGGGAACGCCTGGACGAAATTATGCTGGCGGTCCAGTCAAAGGAGTGAACCCTATGAGTATTGTTCCCGCTCGTCGGGTTGGCAATATCAAGAGAATGCCGATCCGTCCGCTGCGTGCAGCAACCAAGAGCAATCAGATCTACTTGCAGCTGTTTTTGCTGGAAAATTCGCGAAAGCGTCTTTGCTGCGAAATGGAGGCACTAGCGAGCCGCCAGCAGTTCTTGCATAATGCATTGCGGGCGATCGCCCAGCGCCAGCAAGAACTCCAGGAGCGAGCCGCCAGTATCTCTGGTAATATCTTGAATCCTTCAGATCCTGCTGGTGAAACGATCGCCAGTCCTGGTCAGTTGCGGAAAACTTTCAAGCTGCGTTACGGGGCTGCTTTACCCGCCAGAGGGTAGAAAGATGGGGACAGTGACCGATGAGTAAACCGGAAGGCCGACCAGAAATACCTTTTCAGGGCAATGCGTCGGCAGATCTGGGAGGCTTGCTAGGAGGGGTTGGCGGGCTACTGGGGAACCTCTTTCAACTGGTAGAGAAGACGCAGGAGCAAGCTGCCAGTTATCAGGGCAAGATTTCGGATCTCGGTGAACAAGCCCAAGGGGTGTTCGGGGTATCGGTTCGCGTACTTGGTGGGCAACCCGTGGTGGAGCGTTTCGGCAACATCCGTCCTGACAAGAAAAAAGGGGCGATTGTAGATGAGGTGCGCGAACCCCTGGTGGACGTGTTCGAGGAAGCGGGGAACATACAGGTGTTAGCAGAGCTGCCCGGAGTGGATGAAGCTGATATCAGCTGGGAGCTTGCTGGCAGCAAGCTCCAGTTGCGTGCCAAGGGTCGCTACCGGCAGTATGCGCGTGAAGTCACGCTCCCCGGCCCAGTAGTGGCGGAGCATGCCAAGAGTTCTTATCGCAACGGTATTTTCCAGCTTAGCCTGGAACGACAGAGCGGGGCGCAGTAGAAAGTGAGCGTTCGAGATACCGAGCTTACACTGCAACTGCGAGTTCGTGAGGCCCTTACCAAGGATGTGGGTCGGGGATTGGTGCGCTGTGATCCTGTTGATTTGCAACGGCTGGCGGTCGGGGTAGCCGACGTCGTCATACTACAGGGCAAGCAGCGAGCGGTGGCTCGAGTCATGCCAGCTTATCCGGAACAGCGGGGGCAGGGCATCATCCAGCTGGATGGCATTCTGCGGGAGAATGCAGGGGTAGGGCTGGATGACAAAGTTACCGTGCAACTGGTCCAGGCCAAAGATGCCAAGACCTTGACGCTGGCTCCCGCAAGTAGCGGGTCGGCGGCTTTTCGTGATGGAGAGCTGCGCTATCTGGCACACCTGTTGGCGGGCATTCCGGTGCTGACTGGTAATCGAGTAAGGGTATCTCCGTTTGGCGCCCGACCCCGGGACTTCATGGTAACAGACACCATGCCGACCGGGGCGGTGGTGATAACGATGGAAACGCGCATCCAGATCAAGGGAGAGAAGAGTGTAGCCGAGATCCCGGACCGGATATCTTATGAGGACGTCGGTGGGCTCCAGCGCGAGATCCAACGTATCCGGGAAATGATCGAACTCCCGTTGAAGCATCCCGAGGTCTTCGAACGGCTAGGAATCGATCCGCCGCGCGGCGTCTTGCTGCAAGGTCCGCCGGGTTGTGGCAAGACCTTGATAGCTCGAGCGGTGGCGCACGAAACGGAAGCTGCCTTCTTTACCGTCAGCGGTCCGGAGGTAGTTCACAAGTTCTATGGTGAAAGTGAAGCCCATCTGCGAGAGATCTTCGAGAAAGCCACTCGCAGTGCGCCGAGCATCATCTTCATAGATGAAATAGACGCTATAGCCCCCAAACGCGAAGAGCTGGGTGGCGAAAAACAGGTAGAACGTCGAGTAGTGGCTCAGCTGCTAGCCTTGATGGACGGGTTGCAATCGCGTGGCCAGGTGATAGTAATTGCTGCCACTAATCTTCCTAACGTGCTAGATCCGGCCCTGCGAAGGCCCGGTCGCTTCGATCGGGAACTCGCCATCGGCATCCCGAATAGTCGGGGACGGCTAGAAATCATCCAGATTCATACCCAGGGCATGCCGTTGGCCGAAGACGTCTCCCTGGAAAAGATCGCGGCGCTGACGCATGGCTTTGTGGGCGCCGATTTAGAAGCACTTTGTCGTGAGGCGGCCATGCATGCCTTGCGGCATTTCCTGCCCAAGATTGACTTTGCCTGGAATACGATTCCCGCTGATGAACTGCTAGCCTTGCAGGTGAGCATGAATGATTTCGTCCAGGCTTTCAAGGAAATCGAGCCATCGGGATTGCGCGAGGTAGCGGTAGAAATTCCTGATGTTCATTGGAACCAGGTCGGTGGCCTGGCAGACATACAGCGTCTATTGCGGGAGACGGTGGAATGGCCCTTGCTTTATCCTGAACTGCTGAAGCAGATGGGTACGCGACCGGTGCGTGGTATTTTACTGTATGGCCCACCGGGCACCGGAAAAACGCTGCTGGCGCGTGCCGTCGCTACCGAAGCGCAAGTCAATTTCATTGCAATAAATGGCCCGGCCCTGATTTCAAAATTTGTTGGTGAAAGCGAGCGCGCACTGCGGGAAGTTTTTCAATTTCGCCAACACCAATCAACGACCAGTTGGG
>JACQUT010000042.1 GCA_016267585.1 Cyanobacteria bacterium NC_groundwater_1444_Ag_S-0.65um_54_12 | reverse complement strand
TCGCGGCTGATGGAAGAAGCCACAAACAGGATCCAGACCAACCACCGAGATGGCAGAAATCACATCTTTATAAAGCATACTGTAGCCGAAGCTAAGCAAGCAATTAAATGGATCGCGTGGTGGGCGCTTGCTGCGCCCATGAGGACGAAGGCTGTGCGGGACACCAGACGCGATTACTGCCTCTATTCCAGCAAAGTAAGCTCGGGCCACCATTCCTTCTATACCTCGCAAGGTATCCATGCCCTCCGTAGAAGAGATTTCTTTTATTCCAACGCGAATTCGCTCGATAGCAGTGCGGACCGCTTCCTCGCCTAATTGTTGCCGATGTTCTCGTCGGCAACGCATCAAATAGCCCAGCTGTTGCGCCAGTTTGCCCATTACCAAGCGTCTTGCTAGATCCAAGCACAGCGTCTTGTCCAATAAGGCACTGTATTGAGTACGACGACGGTGTGCCACGGAGAAAGCAGGCAAGGCGCCGGTTACATAACGTCCACTTCCTGTAAGCCAATGGATGCCGATGCCCTTCTCGACACAGCGTTGGATCGCTTGGGTCGAGATTTGTACTGGACCATGTAGAACAACAGAACCTATCTCGATGCTGGGACGCATCTGCTCCGTACCATCAGCTAACTTGATCGTTAGCTGTTCACCAGACATGCCGATGCGCGCTCCCGGGCTTTGAACGTGCAATGTTATTTGTTCATACCCTGCTGGAAACAGCCGTACCGGTTCAGCAGTTCCTTCGACAGCTGCTCTTTCTTCTTCAGGCAGACAAACTTTAGCTAACGAACATTTCCAGCATTTACGCTCGTCGTCGGTTACGGGTGGGCGTTTCGTTGTTGCCATCAAGATCCTAGCTCTTGCAACAGCTTCAAGAACGTCATGCTGCAGCACCTCATCAACCTCTACACGCACCGTAACATTGTCTTCAAGGTAATGGATCCGTCCTTCGCGAACCGACTCACCCAAAGCTTCCGTAATTAAGAGCACATAAGCTCCGATTTGGATTCGCTCGTTGGGCCATGGCTCGGCTCCCCGGCGAGAGCGCTTGGCTCGGCCTTTCTTGAATTCCCATGGGATGATGCGACCATTTTTTTGCTTAAGTAAATCCACCTTGCCAACCAACCCTAGAGCGGCGCTTTCCAAACGCTGGTCATGTATCAGTTCCTCGACGGTAATCGCATCATGTACCGTCCTGCCATCCAGAACAGCCTCATCCGCCACCTCGATACCTTCAACATGCTCTAGATAAAACAGGCGTTCACAATAGATCATTGCGCCAAGCATGGAAACCCAGATCGGGTTGTCATGCTCTTGGATTGGCATCCGCTCTTCCATCTTCCTGACCTAGGCTCTGGATTTTACAGGCACAAATATGCCGCACCCCATCTTGTGGCGTCCCCCAATTCCCAATTGTTGTAGCTTCAGGGAATCTTCATCGTTCAGATCTTGTGCAAGAACTTCAAATCCAACAATACGCTTTTCATGGATTAGCAGGATTCGGCGTTGTCCTATGATGAACGATGCTTTGATACCAAGTTCATTAGCTTGTCGTCGCATGGCCTCAGCAAACGTTTCTGGTTCTTGATAACCCTTGATTGTGACGAGGCGCGACCGCAGTGTCGGATGTGGCAATAACGGGTAGATTTGGAACGTGCTGATCCAAATCTCCGAATCGTCAAGTGTGATCCGCTGTCCCATCAAACGAGCCAGAAGGGGTAAATATTCCGTTCGTGCCCGGATCTGCAGACAGGCATGCGTAGTAAGGAGGAGTCGACCGAGGACAACCGGACCATGGAGAGAGTGGATGCTAATGTTCATTGCTTGATGCAATTCAGGCAATATTGTGGAGAGCGCTGCGTAGAGGCAGTAGCCATGATCCAATGGTGCATCGCGACCTCGCAATGCAAATGCGATATCTATAACTAATAGATTATCCATGTGACGATCCTCCGTAGAGGGGAAGGTGGTGATTTGCATGTCGAAGGCTCCTACAAGACGCTCAGGGTTAAAAATAGGCTTCTCATCCTGTTACGGACCAATGCCAAACGCTTGTCAGTACCAGATCGCAGAAATAATGGATTTCAAACCTTCACGCAATGCCTCTATACTGACACGCTGCGAACCTAAACCAGGATCTGGGCAAGCTGTGCCACCTGTGGTTTTTCGCAAAGCATTTCTAGGCGTCCAAGTACAAACCGTGTCTGCTTAGCTCCGACATGATCAACCCAAACCGGCATGCTGACGTCTCCCTTAGGATCAACCAGAAACGCTTGGCAACTAGTCAGTGGAATCGCGTCTGGCACCAAGCTAAAATCGTTAATCAAATGCGTGCTTTCCCCCAGTGACCAACCACCAAATCGATCAATGGACGAGGGCTCGCGCAGTGCTTGGAGTACTCGCTGTTCAAGGGTACTATCCTTATTTACTTCATCCTGGCTGTCACACCAGATCATTAGGGCAATGTCAGTTAGCAATTCCTGGTAATCCGGACGAGCATTTTCCTCGACACCCGGCTGTATTTTGGCGTTTTTGATGTGCCACACGGTGCGTAAAACGGTGCTCTTCTGTGGTTGAGAAAGCAGCCCTGCTGTGATGCGTACACCCTTATGCCGTTCTCGGTCAGTCTCGCCGACCAGCGACAACAGCGCCCCGTAACAAGTGGCAGGTGGTGGTAATATGTCAGTTTCCAGGTATTCCCGCGATGGCCCCTTTCGCCATGAGGCGATTGGGATTTGCAATTGCAAGCCGATCATGCAGACACTTTGACACTTTCAAGGTGAACACAAACTGCTTCACAAGCTTGCTTGATGCCCTCGGTTATCGCAGCATTGTTCAGTAGTGCTCGATCTGCATCAGCCAATGATATTGCCGCAGAGCCACCGATAATCAGTTCATTAGCAGCAATGTCACCAGCTCTAATCTTGCGAAGAATGTCAGGCATCGTTACTCGATCGTGCTCTATACCAAAACCATATAACAGACGGGGAGCCGGATCGTGGGTAACCCGTAGCACGATTGCATCTGGACTGAAATCGAACAGAAATCGACCGTTGTTGCCAGCTATCGCCCCGAGATCACACAAGGCGCGGATAGCAGTCTTGGATCGTTCGGGCACTCGCAGCCTCTCCGGGGTCAAGGCAAATCCGTACTGGTAACGTGTGGCATGCATCTCTGTGCCGTAGGGGACCGGATTGGAGCCCTTTTTTTGGGCTGAAGGGGTGGCTCCTATGCTTGCTGCATTGAAAGTCACGTCACCAGACCAAGGTGTCAAGCTAATGGCGCGTGTTATCTCCAACACTGCGCGCCGAACTTTCGCACCTTTAGTATTTTCCTCTTTAGCGGCATCTGCTGACATGAAGCCGAGTAGATCGTCATCAATGTAGCTCTCTTCGGCGCTTCCCGATAGCCATTTTTTGAACCCAGGGTCCGCCCATTCGTTTTTACTCTCGTCATCAGAATAAGTGCGATTGCACTTATCATCCCCCTCCGCCAATCGCCGACGAATGGCAAAGCGAATCGCTTCGGCTGATACTGTCGTGTGGACAGCATTGCGCCAGAGGAGTTTTTGTAGAGTTGTGATATTCCCTTCGGTCTCGCCTCGATTATTGGCGGCGACACCGAACCCGGTGATAATAGCGCCAAAAACGTGCAATGCCATGAAATGTTCCTCCTCCTTCAAACGATTGCTTCAGTGATTTCGCCGACTGCGTCACCGACGTTTTCTTCAGCAGTGTGGTCGCCTTTATAGCTGGCCAGAGCGACCAATGCGAGATCCTTCGTCAGTTGCCAATGGTCGGGACGAAGTAGCGGCAAAACGCTAGGCCACTGTTCCTGTAACACAAGATTGCTGCCAGCACGGCTCCACAGATCGGCCAGAGCCGCACGAAGTTGATCCGACGTCTTTGCTCCAAAAAAGGCCAAGCGCCATTTTTCTCGCTCCTTCCGCCAACGGTTTTTCATGACTTGCGAATTATCCTTGGTCTCATTGGCAATAGCGCCGAGCCGTTTGCGAATGGCTATGTGGATACTATTCACCAGTGCTTGTTCGGCTGTCTCCAATTGTTCCAACATGCTGATCAGCCCCTCTCTTTCCTCATGCCAAAGTGCGCCTAAATTATCTTTCAATCGGAACTGGTGTATATAGCGAGGTTTCTTGCCTCCGGTCTTGGCGGTGCCGAAGTTCGCGTACCAGAGGCGATTACGAGCCAAGTTGTCGGCAATGAGTCCTCGCAGCTCGCTAGATGTAACAAAAATTGATTCTTTTTTATTAACCTTTTCGATGTCCGTGTGTTTAATACGGGATGGCAATTTGCGGCTAACCCGATAGTACAGGTTTAGCGTATCATCAGAAAAATGCTCCGTTCTGATCGCTGCTACTACGCTCTTCTGCTGCGGGGACCAGGCTGTCGCTCGCGTCAATACGCCATGTACGCGCTGGACGCCATTTCGATTATCAAGATCACCGGTACGAATTGCGCATTCAATGGCTAATACTGCATCACCAAGACCAGCAACATAGGTTTCTTCCAAACGCTTGGGTGTCACGAGCGTCCGTAACTTTGCAAATTCGAGTAAATCTTTTGGCTCGGGAATAACCAGGATCCCGCACTGCCCTCTACGCACGTTCAAACTTATGGTTCCAACTGGTGCAAAACAGGCGCACAATAATTGTTTTGCATCAAGCGTCCAGGAGGTTGCCGCTTTAAAGGCTTCATGGCGCACGACAGCTCCTGGGGAAGCCCAAGCAGCTACTTCTTTGTGGCCAGATTTATTCAGCGCAACGAGTACATATTGCCAGCCGTCCTGTTGCTTGTACCATTTATAGCGCTGTAAGTTGATCGATATGGGATTGTCATCAATATAGATTATGATGACTTCAGGCTCCCCAGCTTTACGAGCCATTTGACCATGCTGTAAGAAGGTCATGCGCAGGGCAGATTGCAATGCTGATGCTACTTCCAGCGGGAGCTGTTGTCCGGGCGCGTAGGTTCCAGCAATGTCGATGACACCATTGTCCAGTTGAAATGTTTTCTGGAATAGATCTTTAAGAATAGGTTCCGGGGAGCCATCTTCCCAGCGCAATACTACGCCTTCACGAGTAACATCGGCATAACCTGGTCCCAGCGGAATAGTCGCAGGCCAAGCAGCAGCTGGATTCTGCTTCAGCAGTAAACACCGTAATGCGGCAGCCAACCCACCAAGGCCAGATCGTAGCAAGGGAGTCATGGCTGGATCACCGAGCTGAATACAGAGCTCTTGCTCTGATTTTATGCTTGTCTTACCCATCGGGCACCTCGCATGGGATCATATGCAATCATGGCATCAGGAGGTACTGGAAAACCAGAAACCCGTTCCCATTCATGATATTTTTGCATCAATTTATGTGGTAGTAGCATCGGTACAATGACCTCAATAATCGGCACAATTCGATTCCTGATATCAAGAACATCTTGAGACAGAACGATACAAATCCCGGGGGCAGCATCACGGGTCTGTGACGGTTCTGTAATGAAGACTCCATCCAGCCATGCGCTGTCTATAGGTGAGATTGTTCCTGAATCGGACTCTTGCCATGCGTTGGCAAGGTCTCGCTGGCTGAGGTTGCCAATACCTAAACGGTTCAGCCAGTCTTCTGCAGACGCCAGATCTTGTTGGTCGTATGGCAAACCCTTGAATGGGATCACGTAGAACGGCTTGATAGGCTGCGGGCTATCCGGGTGACTGCGGCGGTTCAGGCGTCCGAGACGTTGAATTAGTGCTGGGATGGGAGCCAGATCGGTTACCAGCAGATCGGCAGAGAGGTCCAAGCTCATCTCGGCTACCTGGGTAGTGACTGCCATGGTGGGGCCGGGTTTGCCAAAAGCGCCAACGACATCGGCATGCCGCTGAATCCGATCTCTGTACCGGAACCGAGAATGATAAACCAACGGGCGAAAGTCACATAGCTGATCAGCAACATCCAAGCACCCGCTAACAGTGTTACAGACCCAGAGCACTTTGCCACCGTCACGCATTACTTTGGCGACTAATTGGAAGGGATCGCCTTCCAGCATACGGCGATACCGCGGCAGGGTTTCTAGGTCCGCTGGGCCAGCTATTTCCACCAATGGCATACCGTGTACTTTATGGACGACCTTTTGCAAGGCACAAAGGCGCTGTTGAGGTAAGCTAGCAGTCATCAGGAGAACCGGTACGCCAGGGACAGATTTTAGGAACCGTAAAAGTGTCGCGAACAGGCGATTATCATAGGCGTGAATCTCGTCAAAGACTACAGCGGATCGGCATAAGGAAGGCCACGCATACAGCCCTTTTCGCTGATTCTGAAACAGGCCTAAAACCGTATCGACCGTACAAGCTACCACATCTACGCTCCAGGAACGGATAGCTGACAGACGATCATAGGTACGCTCTATGCCATCATCGGTGGGTAGTTCTAGTAACTCGATGTCTACCTGTGCACGACTATGCTCTAGCCGGCTGTCAATATCAGGTTCTACGAGGTAATCTCGGAATCCCTCCGTCGTCGTGCCTGTTGTCGGATACGTTACCCATAGCCGTCTCTCTGGATTTTGCTCTCCAGCCCAAGCGTAGGCAGCCAAGGTTTTGCCACTGCCACATCCTGCTCTAACTAGAGTAACCGGAGCTTTGCTGGCGGCGATGGCACTTTGAAATCCTCGCAGCGTACCACCATTTAACCGGGCCTCTATAATATGTTGATACGTATTCGCGGGAGGACCTCTTCGTAGTTTGGAGGCCACCCAATTGGCACACTCGCCACTTTTCGGTAAGGCCGAGCCAGCAACATCGGAGCAAATGACGAGCACTTTTGCTAACCCTAGCAGTATGGCATCCAGAGAATCACGGCTAATCTGCTCTTCAGCTTTCCCTTGCCATTCCTCGAATTGGTGTTCGAGATTTCTTCGTGGAGTTCTCTCAATGATGGTGTCCGTAGCAAAAGAGGGAGGTTCAGCAAGCTTGAGTTTGGCACGACCAAAATCCAAAACCATTTTGAAATCGGCATGACTGGTTAACAGGCATAGTGACGTGCCAGCACCGCTGTCCTTCGAGGCCAGTGCATGTGCCCAAAATTTTCGATGGTGTGCTACTGCGGCAATGATTGCTAACAGATAATCGCGTTCGTTTCCACCAACGGCAGACAAGAGCCAATTTGCTAACGTTTGCCCTGGCCAGGCAAGCCAAAGTAATGCTGCTTCGTGCCGCATCAACTGTGGAGCTTGGCGTTTATTCATGACCATCGCCTGAAAATGGTCAGAACATTTACCAAGGTCATGAACAAAAGCGGACAATTGAACAATATGTTGTAGGCGTTGCAAAAGATCGGTTTTTAAACCTAGTGCTTCAAGCGAAAGGCTCGCAGACGTCTCTAGGATTTGCTCCGCTGAACTCAGCACCAAAGCAGTGTGTCCACAGAGCTTTTCTTCGGCACGAGGTTTGTCAGGCGTAAGTGACGATTTAGCTAGTAGACATTTCGGGCGAAAGACTTTGCTCACTTGCGATCGGACGATAACCATTTCACTGAATCATAGCATTCAGCCTTGGTGTTTTGGTGTCAATTTCTGCTATCCTGACACAGCAATCGCTTTTACAGAAAGGATTACTGGCTGCAATGAGGGCAGCTGCTCCGCTGGGCGCCAAGGGACGAGCGTTAGCACGATTGCTCCGTCTGATTCCGATCTTGCTCTCCGGTCCCATCGCCCGCCGGGATCTGTTGTTTCGGCTAGAGAGCGTCCTGGTCGAAGAAGGCGAAGAAGGGATACTGCCTGCCATCGGCGCCAGCGAAGATTCCACGAGCACCGTTAACCGCGACATTCGCCTGCTGCGCGAGCTCGATCTGCTGGATCTGGGCGATGGCCGCGTCTATGACGCCAGGCCCGGAGCTAATCTCCCGGTCTGGCTGACGCCGGTCGAAGCGCAGGCCCTGGATCTAGCTCGCTCGATCCTCGATCAAATTGGAGTGCCCGAGTCGGAATCGCTAGCGACAATCAGCGGCCGGGTTCCGACGCTAACGCGGAGAGAGCCGCAAATGGCCACTCCTTTGCTGCCACCATCGACCAGCACGGTCGCGCCCGCCGTCTGGCAAGCGGTGCATGAGGCGCTGCGCCGCGGGCGGCAGATGACCATCGTCTATCGTCCACCTGACGCCGATCAGGCTCACGCGGCCCGTATCGATCGCGCTGCGCTCATGTGGATCGGCGGTGCCTTCTATCTGGTAGGCTTTCGTCCGGATCGTCAAGCCCAGTATCCGGAAATTGCCCCCTTTCTGCACCTACGTGAATACCGCCTGGATCGGATCTGTCAGGTAACGGTAGCAGAAGAGACGGTTTTGCTGGGAGAGTTACCCCTGCTGCGTTCACGTTTTGTCGTGGATGCGGCGATCCGAGGGCGTTTGAGCACACTGCGGGACCCCGAAGGACTGGTAGTGCAAAGTGTAGAGCCGCTCGCTTGCGGCAATCTGCGAGTCGAGGCGCTCGATACCGGTCTGGTACGGGCTCGTCAAAGAATTCTCTCGTTCGGAGAGCATCTGGTGCGTGTCGAGGATCCGCCCATGCTCATCGCGCTACTGCGCGAGTGCAGCGCCAAGCTGGCTGTCGCTATCAGCAAGTAGTCAGGCTGGTTTTCGAGCAATGCTATTCACTGGTGCCACCGGACCGCGCTTGCATCACAGGCTGAAAGCATTGGCGGGAAACCTGGCATTGAGCACCGGTCTGGTATAGATCGTGCTGAAAACTATCTGACCGTTCGCCGACTCCCGGAACTCGCGGTAAAGTGGCAACCGTCGATTCGTGTCTATGCCTATGCGCTCGAGAGTCACGCCTGGCAAGGTGGCTCGGTATTCGACCATCAGCAGGCTCTGCCCGCCGATACGGGATTGTCCCAGCAATTTGGCGCCCGGCAGGCCGGCCAGCAAGGATCGTACCATCGCATCGTAATCGGTTTGGTTGAGTGTCCAACCGCGTATACTTGGTTTATCGGTCAGCTTGTGTTCCTGTTTGATCGGGATGAAGCCGATGTCTTTTCGCCCCTTCAGGGTGGAGCCGCCCAGCCAGACAATCGAAGCTCCAGACAGCAGGGAATCGCTGCTGTCTTTGATGTCTATTCGCAATTTGCGTGGCTTGGCGAACAGCATGTGAGCCTTGGCGTAATAGGTTTCTTTCCCATTGACTTGGTGGTTTTCATAGTCAGCCGTCAAAGTAGTGATCGATCGATAGGTCTGGGCGATTTCACCCGCCAGTACCTGTAGGTTTTGCGGTGGTGGGGCCGACGGAACCGGATAATTTGGCGGCGGTTGAATGACGGGCTCCGGTGCCGTGGGAAGTGAAGCTGCCGGGTTATCGCGCCC
>JACQUT010000307.1 GCA_016267585.1 Cyanobacteria bacterium NC_groundwater_1444_Ag_S-0.65um_54_12 | reverse complement strand
GTCGATGAAGATGACGCGCGAGCCAACGAGCGGTTTCATCGCCCCCCGCTACCACGACGGGTTTCGGCACGATTCTCAACCTCCTTGCGACCCAGCCGACCGTGCTGCCTTGCAGCACGACGGTCACCAGCACGGTGAGGAAAACTAGCCCGCTCAACATGCTACCACCAGCAATGCCCCATGCTCTGAGCTCGACGGCCATCAATGACGCCAGGGAAGCGGCAACTATACCGCGTGGCCCCAGCCAGGAGATGAAGGCTCGCTCTCGAAGTTCAAGCTTGGCGGGTGCGGTCGCCAGGAAAACGGCAATTGGCCGTACCAGGAGCATCAGGGCCATGATGGTTCCCAGCCCACCCCACCCCAGGTCAGTCAGCAAGGCTATTTGCTGACTGGCGGCGAGCAAGAGGAACACCATTACGAGTGCCAGCAAAGTCAGGCTTTCCTTGAAGTGTTTGACCGACCGCGCACCAGGAAATTCCGAGCTCCCGATCACCAGACCCGCCACGGCCACAGCCGTGAGGCCCGCCTCGTGCGCGATGACCTCGGATATCGCATAAGCAGCGAGTACCGTCGCCAGCACCCACAGCTGGATCATGGTCCCGGGGAGTCCGCGCAGCCGCTGCAGGGCGAAGACTGCTATCGCGGCTGTCATCAGTCCGATTGCCCCGCCGATCAGCAAGTGTTGAACCAGGCGAAGGACACCGCTCACGAGGCCTTGCTCCGGCGCGGTGATAAAGCTGAATACAGCAGCCGTCAACAACACGCCCAGAGCATCGACCAGCACGCTTTCGGCTTCTAGGATGGCCTTCAGGTGAGGTCTGACGCGGACACGGCGCAAGATCGGATTGATGACGGTCGGTCCCGTGACGGAAACGATTGCTCCGTAGAGTGCAGCTATGCGCCAATCTGCGCCACCAATCCAGTGCGCCGCTGCAGTAGCCCCGGTAGCCGTCAACAAAGGTGACACAGTGATCATACCAAGCACTGCTGCCGAGGTTCGCCGTAGCTGGCGCAGGTCAATGGCCATGGCACCCTCGAAAACCACTACGGCGACACACATTGAAACGATGGCTCGCAGACCGGTCTCGCCGAAGCGGTCCGGGACCACCAAGCCAAGAAAATCTGGGCCAATCACTACGCCGAACACCAGAAAGAAGAGAATGGGTGGGATACCGGTCTTGCGGGACAGGAGCATTCCGAACAGACCAGCCCAGATTACCAGTACGACCGTGCAGACTATGACTAGCGCCGGGTAGTGGGAAAGATTTTCCAGGGCTGCGAACATTTGTTGCTAACCCTGTCGGGTCAGAACACTCCCAAGCGCAGGGCTTTCTAGCAAAAATCTATGGAAAACCCGCACTCGCTCCGGTATGAATCCCGCCGCTGGCAGCGCTAGCCACAGCCGACGGTGAATGTTCACCCCCTGGATCTGGACTGTTCGCAAAGTTCTGGCGGCCAGCTCCTCCGCTACTGCGTAAGCAGAAACGAACCCCACGCCCAGACCTGCCTTGATAGCTTGCTTGAGCGTCTCGGTGTGGGTAAGCTGCATCTGGATATCGAGTTGTTCGGGATCGATGCCTGCGGCTGCCAGATGCTGGAAGATCAGCGCCCGCATGGGGGATCCCGGCTGGCGCGTCAGTAATGCTGCCGAGAATAGCTCAGAAGGCTGGATCTCGCTACGTTCGGACCATGGATGGTCTGCCGAAACGACGAGTACAACCGAATCATCCGCGAAGGGAACCAGTTCGAGATCCTTAGCATTTCTAGGCGAGAGATCCTGCTCGATCAGGCCGCAGTCGATTTCCCGCTCTGCCAGAATGCGTGCTATTTCCGTGGCCAGACCGATACGGATGGATGTTCGCACCGCAGGCGCCTGTGCGCGAAAGATTCCGAGCAGCCTTGGCAGCAGGTAGTTGCCAATGGTGTCAGTTGCCCCTAAGTGCAGGATTCCACCGGCGGCCTGCCCTGCCATGGATCGCAGTTCGTCCTGTGCGGCAACCGTTTCGGCCAGGATTCGTCCCACGTATTCGCGCAGGCGCATACCGGCCGGCGTGAGGGAAAGTTGCCGTCCATTACGTTCAAAAAGCGCGATGCCGAAGTGCTCTTCTAGATCACGGATCTGCAGACTGACGGCCGGCTGACTCAGCTGACGGGATTTGCTCGCCCGAGTGAACGAAAGAAGGTCCGCGGCAACGGCAAAGGTCTGCAATTGTTCGATATCCATATTTACCCAAGTATTTTAGTATAGCAAATATCAATTTCTTATTGGTAATATGGTTTTGGATAGCGTGTTTTTATGAAGGAAGGTCCTGAGCTGGGAAGGGGAATCCTGACATGAAGCATATTGCAATGATCTCGGTACATGGCGATCCCTCGGCCGATATCGGCACTGAAGGTGCAGGCGGTCAAAATGTGTACGTCCGTGAAGTTGCTCGATCGCTGGTGAACCGCGGTCTGACAGTCGATGTCTTCACGCGTTCTCTGAAAACAGAACAGGTAAGAAGCAATGCGTTAGCACCTGGAGCGAGGGTTATCCAGGTGCCTTGCGGTCCGTCCGGATACATCCCACGGGATGGTCTATTCACCCTGTTGCCAGGCTTCGTCCGTCGTGTGATCGACTGGGCGCGGCAAAACGGTGTGCGTTACGAAGTTGTGCACAGCAACTACTGGATCTCTGGGTGGGCTGGAATGCGCTTGGCTGCAGCATGGCGAACTCCTCAGACCCACACGTTCCATTCTTTAGGCAAAGTCAAATACCAAGCCTTAGAATCATGCCTGACGGATGCCGGGAAGGTCAGGCTGGGGGTCGAGGAGGCCATTACCGCGTCGGTGACAGCTCTGATCGCGACATCCGATTACGAAGCCCAGAAACTCCGCTGCCTGTACCAGGCACCCTCGCACATCGCTGTCATTCCCTGTGGTTACGATCATGAACTCTTCAGGCCGCTGGACCGCGCGAAATGCCGGAATGATTTAAATTTACCGCATGACATGCCGATTTTGCTCTATGTAGGGCGTTTCGTCCATGAAAAAGGGTTAGAGACGCTGATACGCACTGTATCGGTGCTGCGGCTCGATCGCCCGGTTTATCTGCTCTTGGTGGGCGGTTATCAGGAAGGTGGAGCGGATGAGGACGAATTCAAGCGTATCCGCTCGCTCGTGAACGACCGCGGCCTCGCTCCGGTAACGCGCTTTGCCGGAGCAGTGAGGCATGATGATCTGGCGGCATACTATTCGGCGGCAGATGTGACAGTCATACCAAGTCATTACGAAACATTCGGCATGGTCGCTATCGAAGCGATGGCCAGCGGCTGTCCAGTCGTTGCAAGCGCTACTGGCGGGCTTGCCAGCAATGTGATCCATGGGGAAACTGGATTGCTGGCCACGCCGGGATCGGTTCCGGAGTTCACGCAATGCATCTCGGTCTTGTTGTCAGATCGCTATCTGGCACGCAAACTGGCGATCCTGGCTCGCCGCCATGCGTGCGGGGCTTTCAGATGGTCGCGTATCGCCGAAAGCCTGGAGCGTCACTATGGCTCTCTTTCCTCCGTCGGTGCTATCTGACCAGTTGTGCACCCCTATGTCAATCCAAAAACACTTTTCCAAGATTCTCGTCACTGACCTGGATGGTACGCTGATCGGGGAGGGGAACGCCATGCGATCACTGCTGTCCTGGTGCTACGCTCGCCAGGACATGCTGGTGGTCTACAACACTGCCAGAACCTGGGCATCCGCTCGGTCATTGCTAAACGAATTAGCGCTGCCCTGGCCTGACTCACTGGTGACCGGTATCGGTACCGAGATCCGACATGGTTGGGGCAAGGAACCTGACCCGGTCTGGACTCACCGTATCGCTGCGCGCTGGGATCGTCGGGCGGTCGAGCAGATCGCAGCGGGAATAGGCCACGGGATCGCCATGCAGCCGTCGCTTGCCCAGAGTACCTTCAAGGTGAGCTTTGAAATCGAAAATCCTGCGGTAGCGAGGAAATTCTTCAGCGGTGTGCGGAAAGCCAGACTCTGGGTACACGGTTTACTAACGGACGACCGGTGGCTCGACGTGATTCCTTTTCGCGCCGGCAAAGGTGTCGCTGCCGCCTATTTGCGAGTACGTTACGGTATCCTACCTGTCAACATGCTGGTATCTGGAGACAGCGAAAACGACTTCGGCATGCTATCGCGTCTTGGCCCGGCCGTGGTGGTGGGGAATGCCTCACGCTCTTTAGTAGAGCGCTTGAGTACCGTAGTTTACCGCGCCAGACTTCCTGCGGCCGCTGGCATCTGGGAAGGCCTGCAGCATTTCGGATGGTGTTAGCTATGGCATGACGCGTGGCAGTGGTAGTAGGTCCATTTTGCCGGTCCCAGAAGCTTGGTTCAGGATATCAAGGACGGCTTCGCGCTCGGCCTCGCTAGCTTATCTGCCATGGGATCAAACGTAGACCTGCGCCCGCGCTGGTGTGGTGACAGTGCGGCAAG
>JACQUT010000296.1 GCA_016267585.1 Cyanobacteria bacterium NC_groundwater_1444_Ag_S-0.65um_54_12 | reverse complement strand
TTCCCATTCCGGTCTCACCTACTAGATTCACGCTCTGCGGTGAATGATGGATGGCATGTTCCAGGACAGTTTTTAGCTGTTTTAGCTCATTCTTGCGTCCAACTAATGGTAACCGATCGCGGAAAGCGCTGCTGCCATCGCGCGGACCTCTCAAGACATAGGAAGTTACGGGCTCTTGGCGTCCTTTCACTTTTATAGGCACGCCTTCACCATATTCGAAACGCAGGTGAGTGAGCTTGAAGGTCTCTTGAGTGATCAGAACTTGTCCGGGTTTAGCCGAGGCTTCCATGCGTTGAGCCAGATTCACGGTATCACCAATGACAGTGTAGTCTTGCTTGTAAGCTCCACCCACGGTACCGGCTACTACCAAGCCGGTATTCAAACCAACCCGAAGTTGCAGCTGGGTGCCAGTGCGCGCCTTTGTCTTGGTTGCAAAAGCACTGGTGATCCCTTGCATGGACCAGGCAGCCATCATCGCGCGTTCCGCGTCGTCTTCGTGGGCGAGGGGAGCCCCGAAAATCGCCATCACGGCATCGCCGATATACTTATCCACAATGCCGCCATAGCGATAAATCGGCTCGGTTACCACCCTGAAGAAAGAATTCACTACTTCTCGAACTTCTTCCGGGTCTAAACGCTCGCTCATGGCAGTGAAGCCAGAGACATCTGCGAAAAGCACCGTTACCACACGGCGATCGCCAGCAGCTACATTATTTGTTGCCGGGTGACTCGAGGCTGGAGGCGATGAGTCACCGGTCGTGCTGAGCTTTACCGGTATTGGCAAAATGACAGAGCTATTGGTGTCGGAAGCATTACTAGCCAACCGAGCTCCACAATAGCCACAAAAATTTGCCTTGAAAGGCAACGCGGCCTGGCAGCTAGGACAGTTCAAGGCACTGATCGTCTCCTACCAAGAAACAAGTGCCCCTATTATGCCCGCCAAAATGCGGTAATTGCTGACTGGGGACCATACTAACCACTTAGCCTTGTTTCTCCACGGGCAAGCACGGTACAATTGGCAGCTTTGGCTAATTTGGCGGCTTGGTGGGATTCTGGCATTAAGGCGGCACTTACCTATGACTGATGGATTACGCACTGCTCCAGCAAACAGTGAACAATCGGAAATTGTCAAGGCTAGTCATGCCACAGCCGGAAATGAGGTTTTTCAGCCTTATATACCAGCAGAGGCAAACCTGCGCGAGTTTTCCCTGTTACCCTTGCTTACCGGCACGCTCCTTGGCATGGTATTCGGTGCTTCCTCGCTCTATCTTGTCCTCAAAGTAGGACTGACAGTAAGCGCTTCTATTCCGGTAGCTGTCATCGCCATTACGCTTTTCCGCATCCTGTCCAAATTTGGGATGCGCGATACCACGATTCTGGAAAACAACATCGTTCAAACCGCGGGCTCTGCCGGTGAATCCATTGCTTTTGGCGTGGGCGTCACCATGCCCGCGATCATGATCTTGGGGTTCGACCTGGAGATAGCGCGGGTAACCCTGGTGGCGGTACTCGGTGGACTACTGGGAATTCTCATGATGATACCGCTCAGGCGTGCGCTCATCGTCAAGCAGCATGGTGTGCTGAAATATCCAGAGGGGACGGCTTGTGCGGTAGTCCTCAAAGCCACCGCATCGGCAGAATCTCGCAGCGCTGCCCAGGCAGGCAAACCCGAAATGTTAGCCGCAGGGGAAGCCCATACCGGTGCCAAGGTTATCTTTGCCGGATTTGGCATAGGTTTCCTCTACCAGGTAGCTATGGGTATTTTCAAGGCCTGGAAAGAGATCCCGGAAAAGATCTTCGGCGCGCCGCTAAAGGGTGCTTCCATCGGTAGTGAAGTCTCGCCTGCTCTTTTAGGCGTCGGGTATATCATCGGGCCACGTATTGCTGCAGTGATGTGTGCGGGGGGCGTGCTAGCTTACCTGGTATTGATTCCGGCGATCAAATTTTTCGGCGAGGGACTGGCGGATCCTTTACCACCCGGAACTATGCCCATCAGAGAAATGGGTCCGCAACAGATTCGCGGCGCTTACATCCTGTACATTGGTGCCGGTGCCGTGGCAGCTGGAGGAATCATCAGTCTGTTTCGCTCATTGCCGATTATCTGGCGTGGTCTGCGAGAAGGGTTGCGAGGACTCGCCAGCGCTGCTGGTGCGCTAACTGCTATTCCCCGTACCGATCGGGATCTGCCGCTGAAAGTAGTCTTGCTAGGTGCCCTGGCTCTGCTGGTAGCCATCACTTTGGCTCCTTCCCTGCATATGAACCCCGTAGGGGCTATTCTCATCGTCATCTTCGGCTTTTTGTTCGTCACGGTTTCCTCCCGCCTTACTGGTGAGATCGGATCCTCTTCCAATCCGATTTCCGGCATGACGGTAGCCACACTGCTCCTTACCTGTCTACTCTTTCTGATGTTGGGCTGGACTGGGCCAGCTTATTACGTAACCGCGCTTTCGGTCGGCGGAATTGTGTGCATCGCTGCTTCCAATGGCGGTACCACCTCGCAAGATCTCAAATCTGGTTTTTTGGTGGGTGCTACACCACGCTTGCAGCAAATAGCCATCCTGATAGGTACGCTCGCCTCGGCGCTGATCCTCGGACCGATCTTGTTACAGCTCAATGTTGCCGGTACCGTTTATGTTCCGCGCACCACTTTTCAGCCAGTGCAGGCAGCAAAGCTTCTGGCGCCGGGCGAACTAGCTTTGCTGACTCACTACCGAAATGAACTGTCCCCTCCGAAGCCGGCTGATTACCGAATACTGGTCATCAATGCAACGAAGGATAGCCAGCGCTCGCCAGATGGTCTGGATCCCGGCGAGTATCTAGTCGATTCAACCGGAAAAGTTGCCTACCAGGTCCAGCACCATTTCCCAGAATCTTTGCAAGTGCCGCTAACTGAGCTAGGAGCGAAAGAGACCTTGCAAGGACCACAAGCGCAAGCTGATCGCGTTGTCTATCGAGTATGGCACAAGACCGCTGCCGCTGGCGGCCCGGTTGGAAAATATCTTTGCACCGAAGCAGGGAAGCCAGTGTATCTCGTGGATCCCGGCATCAACGGCGTGCAAACGGTCAGGCCAGACGGCGCAAGTGTGCCGAAATTCGATGCACCCAAAGCTACTCTGATGTCTTACATCATCAAGGGCATACTGAACCAGCAATTGCCCTGGGGGTTGGTATTACTTGGTGTAATGATCGCCGTCGTTCTCGAGCTGTCGGGCATTCCCTCCTTGGCATTTGCGGTAGGTGTCTACTTACCTTTGGCGTCGTCGATGCCGATCTTTGTGGGTGGCTTGATCCGGTATCTTACCGATAGACAGCTGCGTCGGAAGTTGCGCGCCAGCAACTTGACAGCAGAACAGTTAGCAGCAGAAGGGGATAAGAGCCCAGGCGTCTTGTTAGCGTCAGGTTATATCGCTGGTGGTGCAATTGCCGGCATATTAATTGCTTTCATGGCAGGAGTCATGAGTAATCTTAACCGCACGATCGAGGAATGGTCATTGATCCACAACCCGTTCTTCGCTGGCTCGCATGCTGATCTGCTATCGCTTTTGCCATTCTTGCTGCTCGCGGCATTGCTCTATTGGATCGGTAGCCAACGTAACAGTCCTGGTTCTAAAGTTGTGCAGTGATCTGATGCCTGCTGGTTTCCAAAGTGGTTATGAAATGGCATGCCGCAGTAGTATCCAACGCAAAGAGGGCGTTGGGGTGGAGTTGCAATAAACTTGCCGGCACTAGCGGATTGATAACAGGCAATAGCGCTTGCACCACGATATCCGCTTTTTCCTTGCCAGATGCCATGAGCACTAGCCGGCGTGCGTTCATGATGGTTGCCATTCCCATCGTCAAACCTCGACGTATGGTGTGCAGCTCGGGCGGCAGGGCATCTCTAGTTTGATCAGCAATCTCTGCCACATGAGCCTGAGCTGTCAGCACCGGTGCTGGTTCGTTGAAGGCCAGATGACCGTTTGCCCCGATTCCTAGCAGCGCGAGGTCAATTCCGCCAGCCGCCAAGATGCGCGCTTCATAAATTCGGCATTCGCGAAAAGGCTCAGTGGCGCTGCCATTTGGCACGAAAGCCTGGCCAGCTGGTAGATCGACTTTAGAAAATAAGTGGTCTTGGAAAAATACTGCGAAGGAATGAGGATCTTCATTATTCAAGCCTAGATATTCATCAAGGGCAAAGACGGTAGCCTTGCTGAAAGAAAGCGTCCCCTCTTGATAGAGTTCTACTAGCGCTTTATAGACTGGCATGGGCGTACGGCCGGAAGCTAGTGCCAACACTGTTGTTGGCTTTTGGCAAAGCTGACTGGCTATCAGCTCGGCGATCGCCTTACCTAAACTAGCAGCATCCTGGTAAATCCAGATTTCCATCAGGCTAGCTGCCGTCAGACTTTGCTTCCACCGCTATCGCTTAAAAGACCTGCTCAACCTCACGCACTCCAGGCACCATTTCCTTGAGTCGGGTCTCGATCCCCATTTTCAAGGTATAAGTGGAACTCGGACAACCGCCACAAGCGCCATGCATACGTAGCTGCACCGTGCCTTCTTCAGTAATCCCTACTAATTCAACATCGCCGCCGTCGGCTTGCAAATAGGGACGTAATGCTTCCAGCACATTCTCCACTGCTTCACGTGATACTAGTGTTTCCTTATTCATGAC
>JACQUT010000302.1 GCA_016267585.1 Cyanobacteria bacterium NC_groundwater_1444_Ag_S-0.65um_54_12 | reverse complement strand
TAGCTATCCTTACCACAAATGGATATTGGGCTGGCGAATTGCCGTGCTAGAAATAAAAACTTTGACCAGCACTGTAATTTTTGATGGGATAGCAGAATCGCTTTTTCGGCTTCGCTGGTCACCCGATTCTCAAGCAATATCATTTATTTGTGGATTATCAGGCATCCCTGATAATCGCCTCATGGATATGGATCTTTACGAGACGATGGGAGGCTATGCTCCGGATCTGATGGGTAATACCTATATAGTGTTCACCATGAAGCGAGATGGGGGCGCGCGACGCGAGATTATCCGGAACTGCTGGAAATTTGATTGGGCTCAAATCGAGGGATTCAAAGCAACGGAAATTGCACTATAGCCACATATCTTAGCTTTTTACCCGCTTTATTAATCTCAGGTGATTAGTTCCAGAGCTATCAGAGAAAAATTCAACCTGATCCATCAATTTCCGCATAAGAAATAAGCCTAGCCCCCCGGCGCGATATTGAGAGAGGTATTCCTTCATATCAGGCTCCGGGTAATTGACTGGATCGAAACGATTTCCACTATTATCAGTAATCACAATGGTGAAGCATTCCCCCGCTTTTTCGAAGGCTAGTTCTATACGTTGGCTACTATCTCCAGCGTAAGCATGCTCGATAACATTTGTTACCGCTTCAGTTACGGCAAGTTGCAGATCATGTATCTCACTGGCCAACAGACCAACTTTATTACCAACATCTGCTACGAAAGTACGCGCGATGTCCAGATAACTGACATCCGAGGGTAAACTAACAGATATTGGTTTGAAAGATGGTGAATCGGCAGATTGGTGAGCATCTTCCATATCAGTCCCCCTGTACACCAGCTGCATTCGGGAAAAGCGCCACTCCAGCTGCCACGCTATCGGTAAATTTGAACAAGGTAGTGAAGTCGAGGAGATCAAAAGTACGGTACACCTCGGGCTGCGCGCTGGCTATCACGAGATCGCCGTTATTTTCTTGTATCGTTCCGATTACGCTCATCAACACTCCTAATCCAGCTGAAGCGATAAAAGACACCTGCTGGAAATCAAGAACGAATGAATAATGCCCTTTATCAAGCAATTCTTGAAGCTTGCCTTCCAGTGGCGGGAGTGTCTGGGCATCGATCTCACCGGCCAAAACAAGGACCTGAATATTACCGATCGTCTTTTGGCTCAACGCTAATGACATCTAATCACCTTCAGCTGCTATTCTTGCTGGGGCTATTATTCCCAATTCACTCGACGCTTATCAGGGTAGAAAGCATGCTAATATTAGCCTCCAGCAAATACCTTATCGAGTAACCCTGAAAATTGGCACTGTCAGAAAGGATTTAACATGTCCTGGACAATCGATCCGCTGCACACTCATATCGGCTTTTCAGTCAAACACATGATGGTTTCCACGGTACGTGGCCAGTTCAAGACGTACCACGGGAAAATCAAGCTAGATGAAAAAGACTTCACTCGCTCCGCGGTAGAAGGCGAAATCGAAGTAGCAAGCATCGATACCGGCAACATTGATCGGGACAACCACCTGAGAAGCAACGATTTCTTCGCTGCAATCGACTTCCCCAAGATCACTTTCAAGAGTACCAGAATAGAACGCCAGGATGGCGATGAGTACACTTTGTATGGTGATCTGACCATCCGCGGGGTTACTAAAGAAGTCGCACTGGATGTCGAATATGCTGGTCTTTCCAAGAATCCTTACGGCATGATGGTTACCGGGTTCAGCGCGCGGGGCACCATCAATCGCAAGGATTTCGGCGTCAGCTTCAATGCGGTGCTGGAGACTGGCGGCGTTGCCGTCAGCGATAAAGTAAAGATCGAGCTGGATGTCGAAGCGGTATTGCAAGACGCTCCAGTTCCGGCAATGGCCAATTAACATTTCCTGGTTCTGTTTTTCAGCGCTAAACGGCTGAATTTGCCGCACAGCCGTTTAGCCTTGATTTCAAGTTGTTGGAAGATATCAGTCGAGAGACAGGAGATTGTTTATGGTGACTGCTTGCTGTTACGCCGCTCGGCTTCCGTCTTTACTGAACGGAGGATATCGGGAAGCATGAAACTGGTGCCCCAGGTTATGATCCAGCTGGGTATGAATGGCAAACCGGGATCCAGGCGCACTGCATACTGTAATCTCGCTCCTAGCTGATGTTCGCGCATCTGCCAGATGCCCTCTAGCTCGCGAATGGTGCCATCAAGCCGCCTGAAACGGACCGTTTGCTGCTCGTTGTCGTGATGGATGGTAGTTAGCACCCAGCGCGGACCGTAGGGCCAGGGATACTGCACCAAGCTGTAGTGTTCTTCCCAGTCGCCTGCTTGCTGTCGTACTTCACTGCGCAACATCCGAGAAAATAGCCGTGGATAATAACTGTAATCGGTAACGACACCCCAGACGACCCGGACTGGTGCACGAACTAACAACTCGCCCTGCACCACTTTGCTAGTGGTACTTCTGGTATCGTGAATTCGTACGGTTGCCGTCCCTTTTTCTTGGGCGCGGCGCTCTGTGACGGTGGGTTCGAAATTGGCGAGCAGGTCCGAGCTGAATACCAGCTGTTGAACCGCAGCGACCACCAAGGTCAATATCATATGATAGTTCTTCCTCGAAAGATGACAGTGTAACAGGTTTTATATCCAACGCTTCGTGGAAAGATGAACTTGGTTATCAGCATGCCATAGAGAGTTGAAAGATCCAGGTTGCCGAAATGTCCGATAGCTTGAGACGAAGTTTTCGTGATACGCCAGCGCGTTTCGAGGCAGGCGCGGCAGAGCGTACAGCCAAGCGCGGCGTGCTGGGGGCGATCGGCGGGTTGGTTCTGGGATCCGTTGTCGTCTTGTCTGGTATCGCGACGGGTGGAGCACTTCCCATAGCGGGTGCCATTATAGGCGGCCTGGCCGGAGCAGTTTGGGGATTCAATTCTTCTGATCCGCAAAAAATTCAAAACCGCGGGATCCTGATCAAAGATCCACTATTCGAGGAAACTCGTAAAGTCTACATCAGTGCCGAACAGTGGCGAGACATCAAAAACAAGCTGACACTAGGCGTCGAGTATGATGAGTTTCCCCCGGAGCTGGCCAAGCAATTCGTCGCTGCCAGCGAGCCGCCGCCAGCGGCCAATTAATTGGCCGAGATTGAAAGGCGACCGTTATTTGATAGGTGAAACGTGAAAGATAAAGCACCGGCCAGTGAAAGTTTCGCCAAGCCAGCTTGCGATTTCGTCATTCCGACCGAGTACGTGAGCGAAGTCAAGAGCATCGTTCGAAAACAGCAGACTAACGTGCTGATTGGCACCAAGAATCTCGAAGACGGTACTACCTTCTTGACCGTCACGCTTTTTGCTACTTCCCCGCAAAGCATGGGACAATTACGAAGCGCTATCGAACTATTTCAGGATAAGACGGCTTTGACTGGCAAATATCCGGCAAAGCAGAGTTTGCAAGAATTGATCACCAAGGTGCGGCAAAAGCGCGAGGAGTGTTAAGAAGTAACTGCGGATCCCGTGGGTGGTGTAGTTTTTCGTGGTAAACGTGCCTTGAAGTCGCGGGAACGGCGTTACTTGCGCAGACATTGCTTTATTTTACTGGGTTGCCAGCTCGCAATGCTGGGCAGTTATGCGGTTTTTTTGGCATGGGCGATCGCTAGCGAGGATATTGGTTTGCGCTACTTGAGTGCCATCTTGCTGCTTCCCTTGTTGATAATCGGCCGGCATTTGCAGCGCTATCTACGCCCCATCTACCGGGACCTCCGAGACAATCGTGTGGAATCGCTGATCGGGCGAGTTGGAAGCCTTGTACTCACCACCGAACTCATTCCACTTGACCTGGGTGAGCGCACTTACTATGTTCCCAGTAGGCTGTTCGACGCCAAAAAACTCGATCAACCAATTCTCATAGAATATCTTCCGGCTTGCGGCCATATTATTTCGATTGATGGCAAAGCTAACTTCCCTTCCCTGCCGCTTTGGCTCAAGCTGCAGCTAACCGTGCAGCGAGGACCATGACTCGTCGCTCGCGTCGGCCAGGCTTGACCTGGCAGGAAATGGCCCCGGGTGGCGAACTAGCAGCTACTTCGGAGCTCAGGTGGGAGTTAGCTGGTGCCAGTGATCTGGTCGGTTGCTACGATCCGCTGGATGGAACCGTACTGGTGGCTGGTGAGCGTGCGGTGGTTTGTCTGGCTTGTGGTACCGGCTACCATCAGACCTCGTGGGATTTTCTCGCGATGCACAATGCCGGCGCCTGTTGCAACTGTCGCCGTACCTCGCGCTTTTCAGTCCTGGCGCTGGCGAGCGTCAGCACCAGTGCTACACGGGCTGATCCTCACGCCACGGTCATCCGTCTGGAGGCCTTGCCCGATCATCTTGGTCAGGCCATTGTCTTCGAAGGATGGGTATTGCACCATCAGATTTCAACTGCTACCGGAACTCATTTTGTCAAGTTTCATAATGATCGTAATCCTTTTAAAGGATTCAAATTAGTCATCTTTGCCAGCGAACTCTACAAGTGGGAGCAACGGGGGATCGATCCGGTGAGTTACGAACATCATCTCATCCAAGTTCGTGGCCTCTTGCTCGAACATCCCCAATATGGCCTGGAAATTCTGCCTAAAACACCGGTGCAGATCCGGATAATTACATGACAAGTGAAGGTCTCGGTTTCCAGCTTCCGGCGCACGACCGCTTCGACCGTCAGCGGGCGATCGCGTGGTGGAATCAAGATAAGCTTGCCGGTACGGTGGCCATGGTGGCAGGCTGTGGTGCGCTGGGCAACGAAGTGGCAAAGAACCTTGCCTTGCTAGGAGTAGGCACGCTTATCCTCGTTGATTTCGATCGCATTGAAATATCAAACCTGGCGCGCAGTGTGCTCTTTGGTCCGTCTGATCTCGGGCGTCCGAAGGCTGAAGTGCTGGCCGAACGGCTTGCCGAAATTTTTCCAGCCGGGCGAATGATCCCGGTAGTGGGCGATCTTTGGTGTGACCTGGGACTAGGGCTGTTGCGTCGATCTGATCTGGTTTTTGGTTGTCTGGACTCGGTCAACGCGCGCTTTATACTGAACCGCATGGCATTGCGTGCCGGAACGCCTTGGTTGAACGGCGGCTTGGGTATGGCAGCTTGCCAGGTATCTTTTCATCATCCAGTGGGCGGAGCCTGCTATGAATGCCAGGCCACGCCAGGCATGATCAAGCGTTTTTCGGAGCGCTATTCCTGCGCTGGCTTGCTGCGGATGCCGGGCAATCAACCAGTGCCTTTGACAGTTGTGCCGGCGGCGCTGTGTGCCTCCTTGATGGTACAAGAAGCTCTGCTGTTTTGGCATGAGCGTGCGGGTGGCTTGCTGCCAGGACAACGTTTGACTGCACAGCTAGCGCCATATCGTTTCGTCGTTGATGATTTGCCTCATGATCCGGAATGCTGTGCCCATGGCGTAATAGATGCGGTAGAGCTAGCAGGTGACCCGAGCCAAGTTACGGCAGCGGATCTATTAGGCGGGAAAGCGGGAACACTAGAGTTGGGATTTGACCTGGTCTTGTCCCTGAATTGCCGGCATTGTGGGCCAGCCACCATTCTGCGTCCACGTTCTAAAGTGCCATTAGAAGAGCTCTGGTGTCCCGATTGCGGTAGTATGCGATCAGCAAAGTGGGTTAGCGACATCTCCGATAAAATGGAATTGGCTACCTATCCTTTGCAGGATCTGGGAGTGCCGGAGCACCACATCGTACGGGTAATAACAGTAGAAACCATCCGTAATATTGAACTGGCTGGCTCGCTTTGGTAAAAGTTTGGCAAGCCAGCGTGAAAGGAAGGTGAATAGCAAAATGACAGATGATCGAATCAGTTTGAACCTCCGTACCCTTGATAAATCGCGACAAGCCCAGGTGACCTTGCCAATCGATTACACGGTCGCTGAACTGCTAGAAGCCAGCCGACAAAACTGGAAACTCTCGCCGGATACTGACTATCTTGTCCGTTCCGAGCGACTGGGCCGGCAGCTTGCTAGCCGTGACATGGTAGGCAGTTGCGGTCTGGTTGCGGGCGACGTTCTGGAAGTGGTCCCGCTCTTGGAGGCAGGAGCATGAATATCGATGCTCGCGCGCGACGCTTGTATTCGGATCACGAGAAGGTGCTGGCTCTGCTAGCCAAGAATCATGATGCGCTATTGCTGGAGCGCACTGGCGGCTCACCGCCGGCCGCTTACTGGCTACTTTATCGTTGCCG
Source organism: Cyanobacteria bacterium NC_groundwater_1444_Ag_S-0.65um_54_12 (assembly GCA_016267585.1). GTDB lineage: Bacteria > Cyanobacteriota > Sericytochromatia > S15B-MN24 > VGJW01 > JACQUT01. Next base: position 3,887 of record JACQUT010000302.1, on the reverse strand, counting down.
GGGCATAGCGAAGCTTGCGGAAAATGAACCCGTCTTCCGTACCACGCATCAGCTCGAGCTGCGTTTGCCGAGCAGCTACCCGCTACAGTCACCATCAGTACATGTGAATACTCCGATTTTTCATCCGCATGTTTTCGAAAATGGCGACGTTTGCCTGGGAGCGCGCTGGCAAGTGGGTGAGGGATTAGATAATCTGCTGATCAGAATAGGTGCTATTTTGCGGTATGAGCCCGTCTATCTGGATTTCGACAGCGCAGCCAATCGTGAGGCCGCCAAATGGGCCCAGCAGCACTTGGCACTTTTCCCGCTCGATCCCGATCCGTTTGCTGCCAGTACTGGTCCGGTAGCTATACCGGAGCGTTCCATCAGCTGGGTAGACACCCCAGGAATGAATGAAAAATAACCTGGTTCAGCAATGATCGAGTGGCATGAATTACTGCCAGAGCCACTTCCTTTCTTGCCACTGGACTGGATCGATTTTTGCCAGGCCAGATCTCTGACAATGGCGCCGCCTGGCGAACCGGTAACCGTCTTCATGACGACCGCGGCGCTGGAAGCAGCTCGCCAGCACGGTGAATCCGATTGTTCCAGCGAGGTGGGCGGCATTCTTTGGGGCCGAATTTATCGCAATGCTAGCCAGCTGGTGGTGGACATAGTGGCTGCTTTGCCAGCACACCAGGCTATTGGTACAGCGGTTCACTTGTCATTCACGTCCAGCGCCTGGGAAACAGTTTTTGTCGGGCGAGCCGAACTCCCGGAAGATCTTCTGATAGTAGGTTGGTATCATACCCATCCCGGATTAGGTACTTTCCTTTCCGCTACTGATTTACAAACGCAGCGATCCTGCTTTTCACAAGACTGGCAAGTAGCAATCGTACTCGATCCGCTCACCGGCAACGAGGCCGCTTTCCGAGGAGCAGGATTGCCCGTGGCCCTGCACCGCTATTTTCCACATGATTTCCATGCCATCATGCTGGCGGAAGAATTACTAAATCCTGGCTCGGCAGAACTTGCTGCGGCTTATGAAAAAGTACGAGCTCGTTTGCCACTAGCCAATCGTCTAGGTGGTGGTGGCCAGCAAGATCTTTATCAATTGATCGACGAGCTGGCCAAAGCTGCGCGAGCCGCCTATCCTGAGTCACTTTGCCGCGATGGCTGCAGTCACTGTTGTTATTATCCGGTGGCGCTCTTCACGGTTTCCCGGGAAGAATGGGAAGCCATATTCGCTTATCTGCAACAGCAGTGGACCGCAGAACGCTTGCAGCAGTTCTTGCGACGCTTTTATCGTGAGGCCCGGCCTTATTGGTGGCGGTTGCGCTGGTACAACTGGTTGCTTGACTTCCCGTTGCCGGTCATGCCGACACGCGAACGTTTACCATTGGCTTGTCCCTTCTTGATAGCGGAGCGTTGCGCGGTTTATCAGGCACGCCCAGCTTTCTGCCGCTGCTTTGGGCTTTTCAGTTTAAGTCATTGGTTTCTGCGGCGATCTTATCCCTACGCATGTAAAGCACAGAGTGATTTGCTACAGGCACTCGCCAGCCAGCCTTTGCGGGCTCAATTGCCCAGTTTCAACCCGGTGAGCATGCTGCGAGGTGGAATAGCCAGGGGCAATAAGCAATTGCTAGCGCTCTGGATTAGCCAAACCTGGCCTGGTGTTGAGATGGTATGATAGTTAACCTGGGTAAGGAGACGCGTTGAAGAGCAATGGCCAATATTCTGCTTGAAGGAAACCTGGCGTCCATCAGTTTTCCTAATCTTGTTCAGCTACTGCGGCTCGAGCAAAAGGATTGCAAGCTCGAGCTTAGTCGGGTAGCAGTCTCCCAATCCGCCGAAATGTATTTCAGCAAAGGTCAGCTCAAGTACGCGGCTGTCAATACCTTGACGGGCGAAGATGCCATGCTTCGCATAATCTGTTGGTGGAATTGTGGAGAATTCAAAGTTTTGGCAGTGGATCAGGCAGAAATGCCCTCACCTAACATCACCAAGCAGATCGATTGGATTTTGCTAGAAGGCATGCGCCGCATGGATGAGTGCCATCAATTCAAGGCCCTCCTACCGGATCTCGCTTCAGCAGTAAGTTTTACGCAAGAAGCTCTGGATGCCTTTAAATGGGATCGCTCCGATCCGCCAGAGTGGATTCCGCACTGGATGCGGCGCTTACCACGTAGTTTTTCGATCGCCCAACTTTTTGATATTTCCACGCTGGGTGCCGAGGAATCCTGCGCTGCTTTAAAATCACTGCTATACACCAATGCGACAGTGGCTCATACGGTAGATGGTGATGTAGATCCGGCTCATGCGCCAATTCAGCGCACGCGCTTCGATTCGTTCTCTTTGATAGTGATGGAATATGTAGGTTATGATGTGGCGCGCAGTCTGGTGGAATCCGCCGTGCAGGAGATAGGAGCAGAGGCCATGGAAAGTCTAACCTTCGGACAGATGGTGGATCTTTCCGATCGCTTGGGTCTGGCGATTTCGCGGATGGTAGGATTTGACGAGGGGCAAGATGCTATGCGCAAACTACGCGCTCGCATCACTAGCTTGCTGTAGGCAACTGCTCACCTACCGGGTTCCCGGCAGCGGAGCTTGCACGACCGGGCAAGAGCCAGAAAACGAACCGGTGAGCAGTCATTGCTTTAGCAGCTGCTCTATCGGTTGTAGCCAGCGCAGGACTAGCAGGGTAATATCGTCGGTAATTTCCCGGTTCCCGGTGAACAGCTGCAAGCGTTGCATTACAGCGTCTCGAATGCTGGCAACTGGCTGGCTGGCATGGGCAGCTACTGTGTCAGCTAATTCATCGATTTCTAGCTCTCTACCATCAGGATGCTTGATTACGTCGTAGAAGTATCGGCCACTTGGCGATCGCGCTTCTGTTATGCCGTCGGTGAATAACACCAGCCCGTCACCCGGACCAAGTTTAATGGCCAGCTGCTGGTACTGGGCCCGGTGTGTCGTCCCTAGTGGAAAGGAACCAGGCGCCTTGAGTGTCTTGCAGCCACCACTGACAGAGTTGAATAACAGTGGCGGCGGGTGACCAGCACAAGCATAGGTTAGCTGCCCAGCTGACCTATCGAGGATGGCATAACAGAAAGTAGTCTTGCGATAGGTTCTATCTGGAATGGTCTCACAGATCATGCGGTTCAGTTCGCTCATTACCACAGCGATTGCCGGATTAATATTGACGAGTGTCGAAAGACACGCCTTGGTCATCGCCATCACCATGGCAGCCTGCACGCCTTTACCCACCACATCGCCGATTGCCAAGGCCAATCTGCCGTCTGGTAAAGGGAACAATTCGTAGTAGTCTCCACCAAATTCAGCAGCCGGCTTGCTACTGCCAGTTATCTCTATACCTGGAATTTGCGGCAGGTTAGCGGGAAGCATGGCTGAATGAATCGCTTGAGCCGTCGAAAGCTCTTGATCCAATCTAGCCTTGGCGATAGCCACCCGAAGCATGGCAGCAATGCGCAGTTTGTCTGCCAGACGATGTGCCATGGCGGTAAGTAATTGCCGATCCCGGAACGAGTATTCTTCTTCGGAACGTTTGGGACCTAAATTCACTTGACCGATGAGTTCTCTTTGCCAGACTAGCGGCACCTGTAATACTGTCGGGCAATCAGAGCGCTCAGCAATACTTTCTACCTGCTCTTCCTGCTGCACGAATGCCGGAAATTGGTTTGACAAGGCGTTTTCTTCCAGGTTCCGGGTCGCCTTGAACTTGAATGAGCCCTTATGGCGATCGTGCACCGAGATAGTGAGATAACGTGGACGAACTGTTTCCGCGGCCAAGTTGCAATAGTGCTCGAACAGCGTGCTCGCTTCGAGTGTTTCGTCAGTGAGTCGAGCGAACCGTTCTATCACTTCACCGATGTCATATTGTCCGCGGT
>JACQUT010000310.1 GCA_016267585.1 Cyanobacteria bacterium NC_groundwater_1444_Ag_S-0.65um_54_12 | reverse complement strand
GGAGCTAGCAAGGCGTAACGGAAAAACGTTCGCACGCGTTCTTCATATTCTCCATCTGGTATCCCGGTTCCGGAAGCGGCAAACTTCACCATTGGCTCCTTGAATTGGGGTGCCAGCTCGAATAAATTCTCGAACGAAGCTTGCAATGCCAAACGATCGTCCCGGATATACAAAACCGGACGTCCTGCCATTTTGGCCACCTGATTTCGAGCATCGCCACTATCCAATTTATCTCCCGCCCCAGTGCGCGATGCCGTTATGCTCTTCGCAACCTTGGCCGCAGACTCAGCTAAAGGATAATGATGCGCTTGGGCTCGGAAAATAAACTCGTCTTCCAGCCCAGCATAAGCACCCTCGGCTACTACGCCAGCAATTTCCTGATCTTTGGCTGCCGCATTCAACCCGGCCACTGCGCCCATGCCGATTCCGAGAATTCCGATGCGGCGATTGCCGAAACTTCTGGCTACTGCTATGGCAGCGCCCACATCTTCACCTTCTAGATACCCGCCGCTAGTTTGCTTACCTTCTGATGCTCCATGGTTGCGAAAATCAAAGGCCAGTACATTGTAATCCTTGAGCAGTGCCTGGTATGGCAGCATGGCTTCCTTGGTCGCACCCAGGCGATGGCAAAGAATGACGGCCTTATCCGTTTGAACTGCTGCCGGGGTATAAATATAAGCAACCCTGATAGCTGGCATGGCCCCGGCATAGAACGTCTGATCGGCAGATGAAGACAGGGTTCGCCTGGGATACACTACTTCATTGGAAAGCTTCCTGCCGACATAGAATAGATAGCCGAGCACGACTCCCGCCGTTATTCCGGATATCATCCCAATCTTGCTCCATTGTATTCTGATCTCGGGTTCACGCTGTGACAAGAAGAATCGGTTGACTTCCGGCACCGTCACCTTGCCATCGCTATTGGCATCCGCGGTCTTCCAGTCAGCTTGATCGAGAATCGAGGGGGTGTTTGGCGACAGCACATCGTTGGCAGCAAAGCCGATGCCCTGATAAAAGACTTTTGCATCGTAACTGCCACGATTACTACCAGTAGGAACGGTAAAGGTGACGGCAGGGGCGCACCCGACCAGAGCAATTATTGCCGCAAGGCTGAACAACTTCTTAGTCATGGATCATCTCCCTGGCCCGAGACGCCAGCTCAGGCGTACGCGCCAGCGTGACGCCAATGACCGAATCTATAGCGTCATTTACGGTCTGAACGAATTTCTGGCGGTCCTCGGTACTTCGCCCGTCATTGGGAAACGGCGATTTGGTCATGAATTCGCGCAGATCGAGCAAGAGATCCAAGCTGTTTTTGTCGCGGGCGATGCGCACCATCTCTTGCTCTATGGTGCGGAGCTTTTGCTGGTGGCCTTGCAAACCCAGACCGTCAAAGGGCGGTTTCGCTATGTTGTTATAGTAATCCCGCAAATCTTTCAAGTTATCGGCCTCGTCCGGATCTTCCTCGGCGTCTCTGATGGCTACGGCCAGCATCTTGGCATCTATTTCTCTAACTTTTGTCTGGTTGCCATACCAGTTCAAGCCATTATCCGGATTCGCGGCATAATAATCTCTTTGCTCCTTGATGATGTCGTACTGGCTTTCTTTGCCGGGAACCTCCGGTGCCAGCACCAGCTTCCCGTCATCGTCAATTTCGCATATCCCGTCTTTTATGACGAAAGCAATCTCCCAGAGGCTCAATTGCTTGTCTTCATTGAGGTCAGCTCGCTTTACCACGTCCTCGCCGAACGGGATCTCGTTGGCAGTAATGAACTCGTCACGGTTCCGGTCGCGTACCATGACATAGCGGATCACCTCATCTAGATCGGATTCCCTGTCATAACTAGCCATTGCTCCCAGTTTGCCGTGGGCAGAAGCATACGTGAGACTTTTTCTGCCAGTCGGGGATTGTCCACACCCCGCTAGCAGGGCACAACTTACCGCTATGAGGATGGCAAGACATGGGCGCACAATACCCCTCCTTATCTCGAACCGTAGCGGCCAGGCACCGCAAAAACAGCACGAGAGTGGTTCATGTTCCAGAATGGAAGCCAGTGTTCAATGTTTTATCGGGAAATGTAGGGAAAGATCTGCTTGTGAAAAGGTTAAATTTAGTTAAGAAGCTGGAGCCTTGCCCAGAGCTATCTGGTCTTGAAATAGCTAGTCTGAGTGAACACGGCAGGTAGGCTAGCTGTGAAGTATACTGTTTTGCAAGTGCACGATCTAGCAGTCATTGTCGTCAACTTTAATCAAGCGCCCTATTTGGCGCGCTGTCTAGCCAGTCTGTATGTGGAACGACGGCAACTTTCCCTGGAAATAATAGTAGTAGACAATGCTTCGTCAGACGATTCCGTCAATCTGGTAAGCGAGCGCTTTCCGGAAGTGAAATTGCTCGTGAATAACGAAAACCGGGGGTTTGCCAAGGCAAATAATCAAGCTATCAATATTACGCAAGCACGTTACGTGTTGTTATTGAACAATGATACCGAGGTCTTGCCTGGATCTTTAACTGAGCTACTAGTTTTCGCAGATGCTCATCCAGTTGCCGGTGCCGTCGGTTGCATGTTGCTGCGCAGCGACGGTTCGCAACATCGGTTGCCGGCGTCCTTCTTTTCTCCGCTAGTTTGGCTGCCAGAGCGTACCAGACGCGTAAGTTGGCTAGTGGGCGCAGCACTCTTGCTAAAGCGCGATGCACTATTGGCGGTAGGTGGACTTGCCGAGGAGTTTTTCTTTTACTACGAAGATGCGGATCTTTGCTATCGCTTACGCAACAAGGGCTGGCATTGCTATTACTGTCCCGACGCACGAATCGTGCATCACGAAAAAGCCAGTACTTCGTTGTTCCGGTCGCAAGCGCTATACCATCTTTACCGGGGTCGCTTGCTGCTGACTAGCAGGCATTTCCCTTGGGCTTATTCGTTCGTTCGCAGCTGGTTGTGGCTTGTTTTTACCCTGGACTTGGCGCGAGCCTGCCATGGCAGAACCGCTTCCCCCTTGTTGCAGGTGGCTGATGAGATCCGTGCCCTGTTGGCAACCGATTTAAGATGTTGATGCAAAATGGAGGGAGGACCCACCATGCACTTTCGCCTCGAAGTCCAGCAACCACCTCTTGAATTCCAGCCCGCCGCCATAGCCGGTCAAGGATCCATCCGCACCGATCACTCGGTGGCAGGGAACTATGACAGAGAGGGGGTTACGGCCATTGGCGGCTCCCACTGCACGGGTCGCCGTGGGCCGGCCGATCGCCTGGGCGATCTCGGCGTAGCTTCGGGTCACGCCGAATGGGATGGTGCGAAGGGCGTTCCAAACAGCCTGCTGGAACGGCGTCCCCACTGCCTGCAGTGGAAGATCGAAGCTTTGGCGACGACCAGCGAAGTACTCCTCGAGCTGGATCGCTGCCAGCTCGAGGACAGGATCGCCAAGCTTCTTGCATTCACTGCCTGGCTGGCAATCGTTGCAGGACCGCGCAGGCGGCATGATTGTCTGGCCGTCAAGATAGAGGCCGCATAAAGATCCGTCTTTGGCGAACAACCGGATCCGACCGAGTGGCGAGTTCACGATAGCCGAGGCCAATACCTCGCCTCGGGTATTCACGGTCTCATTCAAGGCAATTCTCCTTGAGACAAGGCAGCCCAAAGGTGGATAACGGCATAGGATCGCCAAGGGCGCCAGGCTTCGGCTCGCCGCCGGGCTGCGGCGGGGGCGAGTTCCCCCAGGGCTTTGCGAACGCCGAGATCACCTGCCGGGAACGCATCTGGCAAGTGGAAGGCCCGCATCGCGAGGTATTGAGCGGTCCAGTCCCCGATGCCAGGAAGTTCGGTTAACTCCTCCACGACGGATGCGCCATCTCGGGCCGGGCGATTGAACCGACCCGAAGCGAAGGCGCATGCCAGGTGCGCGAGAGTCTCAGCTCGCTTCCTCGGGAGCCCAATTGCGGCCAAGTCTTCGATCGGAGTCGTGGCGATCGTGTCAGCCGTCGGAAATGTGTGTGTCAGCAGCCCCACCCCTTGTTCTCCCAAAGGAGTCCCAAAACGCCTTACCAGGCGCCCCATCAGCGTTACTGCCCCTTTTACCGAGATCTGCTGGCCTATCACCCCTCGAGTAGCCATCTCGAAAAGATCGACGCTGCCGGGCAAACGCAGTCCCGGGCGCCGTCGCAGCAGCGGTTCTAGCAATGACAACCTGCGCTCGTCATGGTCATTCCCATGCTCCCGGCGGACCTCGGACGGCGGTCGACCGAACGTCTCCGTCGGGGTCACCCCGATCTGGTCCTCAATCGCCCGGCGCAGGTGCCGACTCGAAACGCCAAGGTCTGCTGCCAAGTCTTCCACGCTGTGAT
>JACQUT010000309.1 GCA_016267585.1 Cyanobacteria bacterium NC_groundwater_1444_Ag_S-0.65um_54_12 | reverse complement strand
GCCAATGCCAATCAGTACATCAACATCACCGTGGGCACGGCCACTGCTGATGCGCTGAGTGTGTTGAATACGCAGATCTCGGTGGATACGGCGGCTAACGCCAGCACTACCATCAATGCCATCGATGCTGCCATCTCCTCGGTATCGACCATCCGGTCAGCGCTGGGCGCGAACGTCAACCGCCTGGAACACACTATTTCCAATCTGAGCGTCCAGGCAGAGAATATGGCTTCGTCAGAGAGCCGGATTCGCGACCTCGACATGGCCAAGGAAGCGTCCATCATGACGCGCAACCAGATTCTCACGCAATCGAGCCAGGCCATGCTGGCGCAAGCTAACCAGCAGCCGCAATCCGTATTGCAATTACTCAGGTAGCATGACTTTCTACGCTAGCTGGCACGGGTGGCCAGCTAGCGTAGTCTTACAACGGCGGGCTTGCCTGTGGTAGGATGGCAGCCATGACTGGTGAAGTGTACAGTGAACGGCTCGGGCAGGTATTACTTTCCCAGGGAATAGTAACCTACGAGCAACTAGAACATGCCCTGCGCGAACAAGCCAAAAAACCCTATCTTCGAATCGGTGAAATCCTATTTACCCTGGGTTATCTGACTTTCACCCAGCTAGAGGAGCAGCTCGAGCAGCAATATCGTGACATGCGACTAGGCCAGCTCCTGGTGCGCAAGGGGTTGCTCGATTCGGAACAGCTTGAACATGCCATGGTCAAACATGAGGAAACCGGCCTACTTTTGGGACATTTGGTCGTAAAACTGGGTTTCTGTACCTTAGAGCAGGTTTCCCGCGTACTAGAGGAACAACGTATTTTGAGCGGCACCCGACCATTGGGTACGCAGCGCTGAAACTGCCATGCGGCCTGATAGCGGACGCACTGCCAGCAAAAAAATATCCAACAGCCCGGTAGCAGGTGAAAATCGGCTGGCCCTGGTGGATTTACAGTATCTTGCCGCCCAAGAAGACGTAGTGGTGTCTTTCAAGTATCGCGACGACCTCTATCATGTCGATGCGGCCCAGCTAACCCTTTCTTATTTTGCCAATGATACGACTCCAGTAGATCCGCTCCTGGCATTTCCGAGCGAACGCGGATTCCCCTTCTTGCGTAAAGAATACTTGCGTGAGCTACCCGGTGCGGTAGCAGGCCAAGAGGCGCCGCTATTTCGACTGGAGCGGCGGCAAGGTAAAACCGGGCGAATTGCGCTCTATAGTTGGCGGCAGCTCATTACCCATGGCGCAAAACTACTGGGGCGCGATCTCGAACTCGATCCACCTGATAGTTCTTTGCGAGCCCTGCTGACGTTTCGTGGCATGATTGCTCCCGAATATCTGGAACTGGCCATGAGTTCGCTGCATGCTGATGAGACTTTTGGCCAGGCACTTATCAGATTGCATCATGTTTCGCCACGCGATCTTTTGTTTGCAGCGCTAGGCGGAGCGTGTGTCTTTCACCCGACTTGCCACATGGCCAATGCTATCGGACGAGTACTGCTGGAAGAAGGTGTCATCACTGCACAGCAATGGCAAGCTGCCCTGGCCGACCAGCTGAACTCTGGCAAAAGCTTGGCGAGATTGCTCCAGCAGGCGGGAGCATGTAGCCGCCAACAGATCCGTCTAGCAGAACAAAAGCTGCTAGATTGGCCGCTTTTATCACCACCGATCGATAAATTTGGTGAAATTTTGATCATGAAAGGTAATTTGAGCCGTACACAGCTCGTATCGGCGCTTTTTCGTATCCAGGAAACCGGACAGACGCTTGAAACTTATCTGATAGAGCGGAAAATCTGCTCAACATCAGAGTTAGCCGCTGCCAAAGCTTGGCATGACTTGAAATTGCGCCTGCGATCCGCTGGCAAGATCAGATTAGGACAGATCTTGCTGGAAAATAATGCTCTTAGCGAACTTGAGTTACAAAATGCGCTATTCCTCCAGGTAGCACGTGAAGATCCACTCGGTGAGCTCCTGATAACTGAGGGGTTCAGTTCGCCAGAAGACGTGATCTATGCCTTGCTAGAGCAAGATCGGCGTATGAACGAGCTGGTGGGCACTATCCTCGAATCATCCGCTGATAAATTGGACAAAAAGCTACGGTTATTCGATCTCCCGGGCGGTAGCAAGGAGCGTTCACGGTCCAACGCCGCTGGTAAGCGAAAAAATAACAAGAAACCAGCGAGCCGGCGGAGAAACAATGCCGCCCAAAAACCGCCAAGATTCGGCTGGCCAAGCAAGTTACTGCTGGGCGCTATGCTAGTCAGCTGTTTAATCGGCGGTGGGGTACTGATTTCGAGCAAGCTTTGGCCCAAAATAGACCGAGCTAAACTTCCGGGATTGCTCGGCAGCAAACAGCCACACCTGGAGCTCCCTGGCTTGAACTGGAATAGCAAAACGCCAGGCACTCTGAACAAAAAAGATGCCGCTCCAAGCAGCGATCGCACGGCACTATCTCATCTTTCTGATGCGGAATTGCAGAAAATCGTGAGTAAGGGTCCCATACCTTTTCTGATGCCAGAAGACATAGAGCAAAAGGGTGAGCAAATCGAGGCAGCGCTGCGTAAGGCCGAAAAACTCGATCCTAATTTTGCCAAAGCCATGGTAGCGGCGCGCAAGATTTCTGGCGCAGATCTCCTGGGCAGCGAGCTAGATAACCTGGAAAAAGCTGCTCCGGTCTTTCAGGCGCCAGCTGTCGCCAAGCCACAGCAACAAGTAGTGGCCACCGCGCCGCAGCAAGCTCTCCTGACCCATAAATTGCGCACCCTCGAGGCTATTAGAACCAATACGCTTTTAGCCGATACCCTGCAGCGCCAAGGATCGCTCAAACAACGGCAAGGCAAGCTTCAAGAAGCCAAGATCCGTTTCCGCCAAGCAACCGAGGTCAATGTGGTTAATAGCCGCTGGCATGTCACCTTGGGCGAAATTCAAGCCAAGCAAGGGAATCACAAGCTAGCGCTGCGAGAATTCCGGATTGCTGCTAAACTTCATCCGCGCAGCGGAGCACCCTGGTATTTCATGGCGCGTGAGGCTCTTGATCAACAAAAGATCGCTTTGGCTTATCGTTATTTCAAACTTTCACTAAAAAAAGAGCCAAAGGGGCCTCATGCACCGGAAATTCGTCGTTTATTAGCTAATCAGTAATGTCAGAAAAAACTACTGCCGAGGTGAAACGTGAAATCGAACGGCTACGCCGCGAAATAACCGAACATAATTTCCGTTACCACATACTGGCTCAGCCCATCATAGCTGACGCCGAATATGACAGGCTTTTTCGCTGCCTGCAGGAACTAGAAACTGCGCATCCCGAGTGTTTTTCCGCACAGAGCCCGACGCAAACCGTCGGCTTCCCACTGCAGACAGATTTCCAGCCAGTTCCGCATCCCTTGCCGATGCTCTCATTGGCCAATGCTTTCAGTCTTGCCGATTTGGCCGAGTGGGATAACCGGGTACGCAAGCTATTGGTCAAGTCAGGCTCTGCCGATCCCATTTTCGATCCAGCTGGTCACCTGGCTTACGCTGCCGAGGTAAAGGTAGACGGCTTGGCAGTCGCGTTACATTATGAAGACGGTGCTCTCATCTGCGGTCTTACCCGTGGTGATGGTCTGGTAGGTGAAGATATCACCTTCAATTTGCGCACCATCAAGGATATCCCTTGGCAACTTCCGCCCTATGTAGATCAGCTCGAAGTGCGTGGTGAGGTCTATATGACCAAGTCTGACTTCGCAGCGCTCAACGAGCAGCAGCTTAGACGCGGCGAGAAGTTGTTTGCCAATCCACGCAATGCAGCAGCTGGTTCGGTACGGCAAATAGATCCCAAAGTGACACGCGAACGGCCATTGCGCTTCTTGGCCTATGCGGTATTTGGTTTGGCAGATGCCACCACCCATGCCCACGCACTGGAACGCCTGGAACAGCTTGGCTTTCCCACGACACGTCCGCAACGTGCCATGGGAGTAAAGGCAATCCAAGAGAACTACGAGCGTGTGCTGGCAGAACGCGAGCAATTGCCTTTCGAAATCGATGGCTTGGTCGTCAAGGTAAATAATCTGCTAGATCAAGAACGCCTCGGTGCGGTAGGTCGTGAACCGCGTTGGGCAGTGG
>JACQUT010000308.1 GCA_016267585.1 Cyanobacteria bacterium NC_groundwater_1444_Ag_S-0.65um_54_12 | reverse complement strand
GGACACGATTGGCTCGCTGATATTGACCCGACTCTCTACTGGTTCGCCCAGAATATCGGTAGCCTTCAGCGCACCAGCGGTAGCTGTCAGCAGCACTGTTCCACTGGTTTCCGCGGTAAAAATTCCACTTTGGTCGACTCGCCCAGCACCATCCTCATTCTTGCTAGACCAGACGACTCCGGCCACGCGCCCGATTAACTGGCGATCGTCGGTGATGCCCCGCACGTAGTAATGGCGTTGCTGACCGGCTGCCAGATCATCATCGGTGGGAGGGTAGTACGGTTCAAGCGGCTCGAAATCTTTGGTCGCCACCGGCTCCCAGTAATCGGGGTAGATCTCGATGAACTTGAGTACCGAGAAAGCTACCGTGGTGCTGGAAATACCGTTGAGCTTGACGTAAAGGGGGCCAGAAGCGGCATTGTTAGGGACGGTCGCTTTCAATACCGTATCGCTGGTCTCGGTCAATAGCATTTCTTGGCCATTCAGGAGCACGGTCGGGCGTTTGCCTTCCGATATGCCGAAATTCTCTCCGGTGATCTCGACCGTCTGGCCGGGCGCCGCGATGGTAGACGAAACGCTGGCTATGGTGGGAACTTTCGCTGCTAGCACCAGATCCCCGGCATTGGTCGTTTGCTTGGAAACCACCACTACATCGCTCAAGCTGGCCTTGCCCAGATCACTGTGGAGGGCCACCAAGGTGAAGCGGCCCGGCGGTACTCCCCGGATCTCATAGGAGCCCAGCTCATCCGTCTTGGCCAGATAACCGGTGCCGGGAATGAAGACATCTACTCCCAGTAGCTGTTTTACTGCAGCACCGGCCTGTACCTTACCGCGGATATTGCCAGTATAGGCTAGCTGTAACTGCAAGGCGCCTGTCGTCGTACTGTTCACCGCTTGCTGCAGCGCCTTGATTTCATCGGACAGCACTGCCTCTATGTTCAACACTGCCCCGGAGGGCGGCAGCAAGACGAAATGACCTTGTTCGTCGGTGCGGACCTCGAGCGTGCTGCTGGCGGTTGCGAGGTGAGAAGAGGCTACATGGTAGGCAGCCGAGTTGTTAGAGATCAAAGCGGCGGAATTATTGGAAATCAGTGCAGCCGAATTGTTGGAAATCAGGTAACCGCGCACCAGTACTTGCGCTGCCGGCAGCCCGTCCAGCCCGACCACCGAACCGCTGACCTGCTGGGCGGTCTCCGAAACACGTGGGTTGACTGGCGTCGTCACGGCAGCAGATGCCACGCTGAGCGGCAAAATTTGCTGCTTGATGGCGGATTTCCTGGCGGCCAGCGGATTTTCCAGGCTCTCGCTGGCACCGGTAAATTCGCAGCCAACGATAGACATCAGCAAAAGAAGAACAAAATACCAGCTGACTAACCGATGCATCGATCGCCGCCCTCTCGATTGCTTGCGGGAAACTGCCATAACCATCATCCGCTCCCCTTACCAGAGGTGTTCCCCAAATTGCCTGCTAATTAACAGCATTGGTAAAGAGCTGCCGAAAGTACTTCGTTTCATTCGCAAAACGATCGGGTAAGGGAATTTTGGGGCGAGTCAGGGTTTCCAATTTTGAAGCGTGCCCTTTGAACGCGAGCACGATAAATGCGGAAATGTCGTGGGGTAGCGCGATGGTAAACAGCACGAAAAGCGCGACACAACGCCAAAGTATGAGCCGGCTGTGGTGGCCCATGCTGCTTTTGTTATGCTTGGGTGTTGTGGGCTGTCCCCCGCTGCGACCAACTTTGCGAACTCCAGCAGCCACGACGACGGTAGCGACTGACTTTTCCCGCAACCGGGTCTATGATATCAGCGGGCGCGTAGCGTTCGGTGCGGTGCGGCAGAGCGCGGCCAACCTGGCCGAAGTAGCCACTGGAGCCACGGTATCTCTAATCGACGCCGTTACCGGCGAGACGCTGGGTACTTCGGTCACCACGCCAGAAGGGAAATTTCTTCTCTCCTTTGGCAATTCTTTCGTTCCTAAATCCAGTGCTCCTTACTATCTGGAAGCGGTGAAAGGACTGAGTGCCGGTGGTAATCAAAACCGTGCCGGTGCCAGTGCAGCGCGGGTACGCACCATTGCTTATTACGACGCGGGAAACTGGAAGACCATCACTGCCGGTGGCATCGTGGTAGGGCGCAGCAGCACGGCTCTGGCCATCATCGATAACTTGCGCAGCTATACTGCCACCCCGGTGAACCGGTCAGCCCTCGTCGGTTCGGTCACTCCGGGCACGCCTGACGCTACCTTCCGTCCGGGGGGATCGAACGTAGCGCAGGACGAATACCGCGCTGTCTATAACTTGGTGACGCAGGCTCTGGCACAGGATGAAGATCCCGTTTACGTCATCACCTATAACGTCAGCACCGCTACCTATAATGTGATCACGCGCACCGTCGGGGTCTCTGATGTGTTGCCCGCCGTGGGACGCATCGGCGCTACCGTCACCGTGCTGGGCAACAATTTCTCGGGCGACCTGAATCAGAACCAGGTGCTTTTCAACGGCACGGTCGCCACCAGCTCCAGCGTGAACTCGGCCGGCACCCAGATAACGGTCGCTGTGCCAGTGGGAGCCACTAGCGGACCGCTGAAGATCTCGGTCGGCAGCGTGGTGTTTGGCGGATCGTACTTCACAGTACTGCCCTGGGATGGCCACCTGCCCTTCGATACCCAAGGCAACCTTTACGTCGCGGGCTCGGCCGTGAATACGCTCTTTCGGGTGAGCCCGAGCGGGGTAGTCAGCGCCTGGCTGACGGGCGGCGGGCTCACCGATCCGGCTGGCATCACGGTGGATGCAGCCGACAATGTCTACGTGGCTAACCGGGGATCCAACAACATTCTCAAGATAACGCCAGACCAGACGGTCACCATCTATGCCAGCGGTGCCGCGTTCAACCAGCCCGCGGCCTTGGCTCTCTCGAGCAATGGTCAGCTCTACGTGGCTAATCGCGGAGGCCGGAACATCTTGCTGCTTCCACCGGGTGGTGGGGCTCCGAGCGTCTATTTTGCCGATGCCTCGCTCGATCCGGCCAGTATAGCTTTTGATGGAGCAGAAAACCTTTGGGTCTCTAACCCCACCAGCAACCAGGTGCAAAAGCTTGCCACGGGATCGCTGACGCTCACCAGCCCGGTAGTCGGCCTGAATCAGCCTTACGGCATCGCCTTCGATTCCAGCGGCAATCTCTTCATCGCCAATTATGGCGAAAATTCGCTACTCAAGTATACGCCCGGTGGCGCTCTATTGCCGCTACTGAACCGTCCGGGCGGTCATCTGGGCCTGCGCCTGGTCGCCTTCAACACCAACGGGGTGCTCTACGGCGGGGCCTACGACAGCCATACCATTTTCGCCTACGAGCCCACCGGCGCCATCCGGCAGCTGGCGCTGGCGCCCCGGAATGCCTGGGGCATAGCCATGGACTCGGCCAAGAATCTGTATATCGGCGCCAACAACTTTACGCGGCAGTTTGCTGGCCGAGCTGCCGACGACAAGGT
>JACQUT010000299.1 GCA_016267585.1 Cyanobacteria bacterium NC_groundwater_1444_Ag_S-0.65um_54_12 | reverse complement strand
ATTGAAGTGCGGAGAAATCTTTGCCCAGTATACTACAATAGTAAAGATAGGAATCGCAATCAGAATAAGATAATGCGCCAAGCCAAGGCTGCCGATTTTGCGTTCTAATTGGCCATGGATCTGGTGTGGGATATTTGCGTTAACTGAGGTTGCCGGGTAGGAATTTGTTGGGTGAGGGCCAAAATCACCAGCATGCTCCCGATTAGCAACCGGTAGACGATAAAGATCCCGGTCGAGCGTTTGCGCAAGAAGGCGAGTAGAAATTTTATCGAGAGATATCCCATCACTGTTGAGGCGACTATTCCGATTAGCAGGGTCATCTGGCTATCAGAGTTCACATGGAACAAGTCTTTCACCTTGTAGGCTACCGCACCAAACACGATCGGCACTCCTAGCAAAAAACTAAAACGAGCCGCAGCCTCTCGCTCCAGACCAGTAAGCAAACCAGCAGTGATCGTCACACCGGAACGACTGGCACCCGGAATGATGGCAATAGCTTGTGCTAGCCCTACAGCCAATGCTTGCCGCCACTTCATGGTTTTCTCGTCAAGCGTTCGTCGTCCCAGAAGCTCGGCCAATGCCATAAGCAAACCAAACCCTACCATTGCCATGCCGATCAATAATGGATTACGGAAGGTACTCTCCGCGTAATGTTCGAGCAGGACACCCGATAATCCGCCAGGGATACATCCGATCAGTACAAACCAAGCAAGGCGTTGCTGGGGATCGTTGTGTAAATCAGGAGAGTGTAAGCTGCGGAACCAAGCAGAACAAAGATCTACCAAATCGCGCCAGAAATACCATGCTACGGCGAGGAATGTTCCCAGATGGAGGGCGACGTCGAATGCTAACCCTGGATCTTCCCATTTAAAGAAAGCTGGCAGCAAGATAAGATGAGCTGTGCTAGAAATAGGCAAGAACTCGGTTATGCCTTGCGTAACGCCAAATGCTATCGCATTCCAGATATCCAAGCTAGTACTCCTTACATAGGCTAGATTATCCTAATGGTCTCCGCTACCGGACGGCAAGGGTAGTGATCGGTAAATAAAACAGGCATGCTATGATGCGACCATGCTTTTTCGCCAATTAGCTACTTTTTTGGCTCTTTATATAGCGCTAGAGCTTTCTATGACCCATTGTCGCATGGCAATTGCTGCAGTTGATACTGCAAAGACAGCCACGGGGAAAGTAGCTCTGCTCGATGAAAGAGTTCTTACTAATTCTGGCATGTCAGCAATCGCCAGCAATAGCATTTCCCTTGGTATCGAACAGCGTAACGATCTAGTGCAAATACTGTTGAACCAAAAGCCCGATCCGGCTAACTATGCTATCGCGTCAGCGCTTTTGCCAGGTTTCGGGGAACTAGCGTTGGGCGAATGGCGTGAGCCAACCCTGATATGGGCACTGCTAGTTGCTGCTTCGACCGGTGTCTTCTACCTCAAGACGGGCGTCGTCGGCATACATTCGTCTTTGCTGGCTACTTCTCCTTACGTCATGGTCAACGGTTTCCGTCTTCCAGGATTGCAAGATAACGAGCAGGATCTTTTCAATCGCTTTCTTCAGATTAGCTATCTCTTTGCGGCAGGGTGGACAGCTTGGCGCTCCTACCAGCTTGCTATTTTTAAACGACAAGAGATCGATCGCCAGGCCAGATTGCTTGATCCCTAATTTTTACACCGTCTTAAACGTTATCTAAGAATATCCTGCTGCTGTCAGGCGATAAGCCTCATACTAGGGCTTTGCGGAAGTTTTGCGAAAGGGAAACCAAAGCCATGTTCGATCCTATCGGCAACAGCAAGACAATTGCCTATACACTGAATAGAACGCCAAAAGTTGTCAGCAGCCATGAGCTCTCGCCTTCGCCACAACAAGAAATTCCTGCCAGCGCGGTAAACGATAGTGCTGCTCTCTATCGTATTATTCCTAACCAACAACATGTATATAAGCTTATTGGTCGGGGTATGGGAACACCCAGCAAACTGTTATTCTGGAATGCCGGACCAATCAGGCGCTTCTTTAGCTCACTTTTTACCGGCATTCCGGCACCACTCCTCCGGATGTATGCCCATCAAGCTGACCTCTTACGTGTTCCCGGTATGCAAGCTGATTGGGCGCGCTTGCTTTTTGAGGTAGGCATAAGGAATCCATCAGAACTAGAGCAATATGCCGGCAATGGCATTGGCTCCAAGATCCAGCGTGGTGCGCTATATGGCATATTGACTGCCAAGGCAATTGAACTAGCCGCCACGGAAGGACGTTCTTATAGCCCACCCTCCTTGGAAGATCTGGTACAAATTGCCAGTTATAGCCGAGGGGTTGGTAAAAAAGTAAGCTAAATCAGGCGTTAGTTCGATGGACCGGCTCTTCTACACCAGGAGAAGCATGGCTGGGTATTGGCTGATCGTAAACACTAGTAACCGTCCACCAGCGAATTAGCAAAAGATCTCGCAGCATTTTGAGCGGGTCGATCAAGAGGTTTACCTTGCTGCCTGGCTGATCGATCCAGTCTATTGCAACTTCCTTTACCTTGAAACCGCGCAGCTTTGCCAAAAGTAGAATCTCTACGTCAAAAGAAAAACCATCCAAGCGCTGACGCAAGAAGAGGTCTCTAGCGGCCTGCCGTCTAAAAAGCTTGAAACCGCACTGCGTGTCCGTAAATCCGTCAACCATGAGGAGATTGACAATGGCATTGAATACGAATCCTAAGGCTTTACGATACCAGAACGCTTTAATGTGCTGATCGGAGCCCCTGGCGGCGCGAGTTCCGATTGCTATATCAGAGCCAGCATCAAGCATGAACTCTAATTTCGCTAGCTCAGTGAAAGGGGTTGCCCCATCGGCATCAGCTAGCAGGATAGTAGAGCCGTTCGCTGCTAATACACCGAACCTAACTGCATACCCCTTGCCATGATTGCACGGAATCTCTAGCAGGCGCACTCGCCGATCGATTTCCCGGAAATGATTAGTTTGACTAGCCGTATTGTCGGTGGAGCCATCATCGACTACTAATACTTCAAAATCGCGACCCGAAGGTGCCAAATTGCCCAAAATCTCCGTGAGAGTTTTGGGAAGGCGATCTGCCTCATTGAAGGCCGGGATCACGACCGATAGGTCGAGCACAAAGTTAACCTCGCGCGAACTTTAACTCTTAAAAGAATACACTATCGAGCTAGAGAGCCAGAGGCGGCTACATTCAAGTAACGCCCAAGGGCATCCTGCCAGCATGGGAGAGGTGGCTCGCCGGCAATCTGCCAAGCCCAATTATCTAACACGCCAAAAGCGGGTCGCGGGGCCAAGCGTCTTGCTTCTGCCGTACTTTGTCCAAGCACGGTCACTGGTAAATTCAATTGTGTCACTATTTCGCAAGCCAGTTCAAACCAGTTGGCCATACCTTTGTTAGTCAGATGATAAGTTCCATAACGACCTGTCTTGATTAGACGTGCCATGGCTACCGCTAAATCCTGAGCGTAAGTAGGACAACCAAACTGATCATCCACTATTCGCAATTCAGTGCGTTCCTTTGCTAATTTGCAAACGGTTTTTACGAAGTTAGCCCCGGACTCACCGAATAACCAGGACGTCCGGATAACATAATGCCTGGGAATACGACGGCTAGCTATCTCACCGGCCAATTTGCTACGACCATAAGCGCTCAGTGGATTAGGCATGGCGTGCTCGCGGTAAGGCCTATTGGCTTTTCCGTCAAAAACATAATCCGAACTTATATAAGCGAGATCACAATCCTTCAACTCGCAAATCCTGGCCAATAACCCAGCAAAGAGAGCATTTACTCTATAAGCTTCCAGCTCTTCTAGCTCGGCTTGATCGACCTTGGTATAAGCTGCAGCATTGATTACTATGTCTGCGGTACCGACTAAATCAGCGATTGTTTCTAATTCCCAGCCGCCAAAAGAATAACACTGATAAACTGCTGCTGATGGCAAATCAAGCATGGCGCGCTGTTTTTGCCCACAGCCATACACCTCCTGACCATCGGCTATCAGGGCTTTCGCTAATGCCTGACCTAGCATTCCTGAAAGACCAGCGATAAAAACCCGCATCTATTAAACCTTGCTTGCTTATCCGAACGTGAGATAAGATAGCATAAGTCAAGTAATTAAGATTCTCTTAACTTTTAGTTTGAAGAATTCTTTAGCAATTGACAAAGGAGTTCTGCTAATGGTGGCCTGGCGTTTTGCAAGCAGTAGCCTACTGTCCGCTATAGTAGTCACGAGCTGCGGGACTACAAGTGGCCAGTTTTCGTCAAATGATGGCATGACGAAGGTAAGGGAAGCGAAAAATGGCGCTGATTATGTGGAATTACTAGTACAGCTGCGAACGGGAACGCATTTGCCTGAAATTAATGACGCTCAATTTGTTGATGAACTGGATCTCGAGAAATATGGCAAATTCATTCTCGCAAAGGTCGCTGCAAACCTGGCAAAGCAATTCGCGCAAAAATTGCTTGTTCAGGACGGGGTTTTGGGGGTAGAGCCTAATCGCGTGGTTAGCGTTCCCTTGCCCAAGCTGCGATCTCCATTGCTGGGTTTTGATCACGAAAAAAGCCGCCTGGACGATCCACTGTACGGCAAACAGTGGTATCTGTCGCGCATTGGCGCTGACAAGGCATGGCAAAATACCAAGGGAGCAGACGTGATGGTGGCTATCGTCGATACTGGGGTTGACTACCGCCATCCTGATCTTGACGATAATATGGTCGGTCCAGGTTATTCCTATGTGAACAACAAGCCTGATGCCATAGATGAGTTTGGCCATGGCACTCATGTGGCCGGTATCGTTGGAGCAATTCAAGGGAACGGTGAGGGCGTATCTGGTGTGGCTCCCCGCGTCAAGATTTTACCTGTAGCGGTATTAGGTCCTACGGGCAGCGGTAGCCTTTTCAATATCGCTAAAGGAATCAAACATGCAGCTGATTACGGCATGCAAAACAAAGTACACGTGGTAGTGAATCTTTCACTAGGTGGAGCTGCTACCGCCGATAGTATTTCCTACACTACCGGTTGGTATGCTACTGGCAAGGGGGCTTTGCTAGTAGCTGCGGCCGGTAACTCGAACAGTGCGGTTGGCACACCAGCTCGCTGGGATAAATACTACATGGCGGTTTCGGCAAGCGATGAGAAAAATGAAAAAGCTAGCTTTTCGAATTTTGGACCGGAAATCAGCGTCAGTGCGCCCGGTGTAAACATTCTTAATACCACGCCAACGTACGATGTCCCGCTAAACAAGCTAGGTTATTCCAAGTACTATGCTGCCTTGCAGGGCACCTCCATGGCCTGCCCGGTGGTCGCTGGTACTTGCGCGCTGGTGTGGTCTATTCACCCGGAATGGAACTGGCAACAAGTTCGCATGCAGGTCGAAAAAACCGCGAAAGATCTCGGCAAGACAGGCAAGGACGATATTTATGGCTATGGGCTGGTGCAAGCTGGCGCTGCGGTAGCAGCTCGCTAAACGCCTCCAATTCTCATTGTCGGCTTTCTTATATAAGAAAGTAGCAAGAATAGTCGCAAAGCTAGCTACAAGTCTTTCAATCATCCAGAGAAATAAATTCGTAAGAAAGCCAAAAAGCTATTGCCGAAATTCTTTGCGGGGCTGGCGGGACTGTTTATTCTTCTATCGATCATTAGCTGTAGCAAGCAACCGCCGACCACAGTCAAGGCTTTTGCGCCACCAGACGGTAAGGAAGAATCTGATCTGGCTACCGAACTTATCGTAAAATACCGTGCGCCAGACGGCATCAGAGCGGAGAGTGTGTGGATCCCAGAGAATATCAGTCGCAGCCGTCAACCAGTACAGCTAGCGGGCATGATTGCGCTTGATAGCACGAGCTTGGATTCGTCTGGTGACACAATACTCGTCAAAGTACCAGATGGTATTTCAGCCAAGCAATTGGCTGATCGCTATGCTAGAGCCCCGGATGTCGAATGGGCTATACCCAACAGCCATTTTCGCTTACCCAAGCCTGATGCCAGTGCGCTACCGGCAGCTAGCCAAGCTGCTGCTCATTCTCCGTTACTTATCAGGTCAGCAACCATACCAGCCAATGATCCCATGGTTGGACAACAATGGTACCTCGATCGGATCCATATTGCTGAAGCCTGGCAAAATAGCACCGGCGCGGGAATATTGGTAGCAATAGTGGATTCTGGCATTGATCGGTCCCATCGTGATTTGGCAGATGCGATCGAACAAAGTGTTGATTTTATCGACCGGAAGGGCGACGCCCAAGATCAAAATGGGCATGGTACGCATGTTGCCGGGATAGTGGGTGCTCGTAAAGATAACGGTATCGGGATTGCCGGAATAGCGCCTGCTTGTCGCATCCTGGCTATAAAAGCGCTAGATCGCGAAGGGCAAAGCACGCTCTTCTCGGTTGCCAGAGGGATCAAATTTGCTGCTGACTATGCACACAGAAATGGTCGCCATGTGATAATCAACTTGTCGCTAGGTGGCCGCATTCCATTAGATCCGCTCGATTGGCTGATCGGTTGGTATGCTAATCGACGTGGCGCTTTGCTAGTTGCTGCCGCAGGCAATGATAGCGGGCCCATCGGCACACCGGCACGGTTAAAATATTTCATGGCAGTTGGTGCCACGGACCAGAAAAATGCTCGAGCGACTTTCTCTAACTTTGGGCCGCAGCTCGCCATAACTGCCCCCGGCGTAAATATTCTATCAACTACCCCAACCTACGATGTAGCGATGACTGCTAGAGGAGTTCCGAAGAACTATGCTGCTTTGCAAGGAACCAGCATGTCTGCCCCGGTGGTAGCTGGCATAGCTGCGCTCCTTTGGGCGAAGCACCCTGATTGGACGGCTCAGCAAATCAGGAAAACTTTGCAAGATACTGCTAAACCTTTAGGTGAGGCCAGAGAATTTGGCGCCGGCTTGGTGAACGCAGGAAGTGCTCTTGCTAGATAAATATTTGATTAGCGCTCCTTATTTTTTCCACAGCATGAAATTTTGAAGCCAGTATCCTTGATGTCGGCGACAATTACCTCACGTCTATCCAAAAGGTATAAAGGTATACCCTGCCAGTTTTTGCTGGCAGGGCGTTCTGCCCCGCCAGCAAAGATAGCGGTTATGCGAGCCTTGCGCAGCAATTTGGATAGGCGACGAACTTCTTGCCGCTTCGCGATGCTATTATGAGCGCGTCGTCTCAGCTCAGGTGAGCGCTGCATAAAAACGATAATGCGCCGCACTCCAGCTAAACGAAAGTCTCTTAATTGCTGCTCGACCCATTGCATTTGCTCACTGTCCAGCTTATAACCTCGATTATCCAACAAGAGAAGGCGATCAGGGCCCGTAGCAAGAGCAAAATAGCGGCCACCCAAATAGCGCTGTGCAAGTTTTGCCTCATCGCGAAAGCTTGGCAACAAGTAGGTGGGGAAAGGAAGGCTACTCACTATTTCCATAGCAGAGAAAATAGTGGTGCCACCTAACTCTATCGCGAAACGGAGCTTTGAATTTTCTTGTTGTGGCAGGAATTTTCGATAAGCCTCAGCGGTATAAGCTATGGCAAAATGATAATCCTTGGGAATGGTTGATTCCAAGCGCCAGCTAGATCGCCCCCCCCCGGGTAAAGATAAGCGCGCTACCAAGTTGCCTGCCGTCAACGTTGCCGCCTCTGCCACTCCCCGACTGGATACCAGGTAGCTACCAGCTGGTACATTACGCCATTGCAACATTCCATTATAAAAACCTGGAGCATTGTTAGCTACCGCAACTCTTATTTGTGGGCTGTTAGCCCAAACCTTGATTATCTTGGGTGCTTGCTCAACTATCCCCCCATTTCGGATAGCGAACTCCAGTGCGCCTATCCGGTAGGTCGGAAAGGCACCCGTGCCAAGGAGAAATGCCGCAAGAAGAATCACAGTATTAGAAAATCCATGATACGCTTCTCTCTTTACCTGTCGAGCATACCGCAAATGCTCATGCCGCTATATTTTTCAAAGAACGAGTAAAAACTCACAAGGTAAAGATCACAGGGTACTCTTGCAGTATGTCTTATACTTAGGATTCGCATTACCTATTTTGAATACCGAGAGTCATTCTAGCTCGTATTCTAAGTTATCCTTATCATATCAATGATTTACGTGGCCTTTATTTGGCATATGCACCAACCCCTCTACAAGGATCGGTTGACTGGCCGCTATCTCATGCCATGGGTACGCCTACATGGCATAAAAGACTACCTGGATACCATAGCGATTCTGCGGCAGTACCCGAAGCTTCAGCAAACATTCAACTTGGTACCGTCTCTCTTAGAGCAGATCGAAGACTATGCACAAGGCAGAGCGCTGGATCGAACTCTTGAGTTGACGCTAAAACCAGTGCCTGCCTGGAATGCTGACGATCGGATCTTCGTGATGGAACGGTTTTTTGATGCGCAATGGGATCATATGATTGTTCCATTTCCACGATATTATCAGCTTGCGACAAAACGCAGAGATCTTCTGACACAGTTCACCCCGCTTGAAGCTTCCCGGGCTTTCACTTATCAAGATCTTAGCGACTTGACTGTCTGGTTTAACTTGGCTTGGTTCGATCCTTTGTGGCAACGCACTGAACCGGCTATTGCTGAATTGATCCAGCGTGGTCAAGGTTTTACGCAAGCGGATCGTGAGACATTAGTAGCAATTCAGCGGCAGATTCTCGGTAGAATCATTCCTGAATACTCAGCCATGCAAACAGCTGGTCAATTGGAGCTAACTACCACGCCATTCTACCATCCCATCCTTCCTTTGCTGATAGATACCCATAGCGCTCGCATAGCGCGACCACAACTACCATTACCCAATTCGCCATTCCGCTATCCCGAAGACGCCAGGCGACAAATACAAAGAGGATTTGAATATTTTGCAGCGCGCTTTGGCCACAGACCATCTGGCATGTGGCCTTCCGAGCAAGCAATCAGCCCGGCCGTATTGCAATTGCTGGTAGAAGAGCGTGTCAAGTGGGCAGTCTCTGATGAAGGGATATTGGCACAATCTCTGGGTACGCGGCTAGTCCGTGATGCCAAGGGACAACTGCTTGATCCGGAAATTCTCTATCGCCCATACACTGCTCCTACCGCAGCGGGAAACATAACTTTGATATTCCGGGACGTGGTGCTATCCGATCTTATAGGCTTCAGCTACAGCCGAGTACCCGGTGCACAAGCTGCCCGTGATCTGCACGAACGACTTTGTGCCATCGAGCAGCGCTGTCAACATTCCAACCCCTTGGTGACCATAGCTTTGGATGGCGAAAATTGTTGGGAACACTATGCTGAGGATGGCTGGGAATTCCTACGTAACTTCTATGATACGGTTTCAGACGACCCGAAGATTTGCCTCACCACGGTTTCAGGATATCTAGCCAAGTACCCGGCCAAAGAAATCCTGACAGATATTCATTCCGGCTCATGGATAGGTTCCGATTTCACTACCTGGATTGGTGATCCAGTAAAGAATCGTGCCTGGGATCTTCTACTCCAGACGCGCCAAGCATTAGAGAACTATTCGGGACCAGAGGCTGCTAGTGCGCTGGAAGAATTGCTGATCGCTGAAGGGAGTGATTGGTTCTGGTGGTTTGGCGAAGGCCATGACTCTGGCCAAGATGAACTTTTCGATCAGCAGTTTAGACTTCACCTGAGGAATGCCTACCAGTTGATGAATTTGAAGGTTCCTAAAGAGATTGATCGACCGGTGGAAAAGTCTGTTGCCACTTCCCTGGTAGCGCCGAGTTTCGGAGCATTTGATCCAACATCTGGTCAAGGCACCATGCATGCCACAGCACGAACAATTGGCCGGATCGAATATGGTTGTGATGGCCGACGATTGAATTTCGTCGTAGAGTTCTCTTCCCGGTTTGCGCCGAGCGAGCAAGATGAGGTGTTGATATATCTTTGTTACCCAGGACAAACACGGCATAATTCGCCGCTGAATGCGCGCCCAGCTGCTGAACTAAAAGGTGTTACCTCTAGTTTTCTCTTTGCCCACGAAATCCGTATCGGTTTTTCCCCGCTTGCTGCTGTGCTTTCCGAGGCTGGTGAGGTTTTTACCTGGCATGCTTTACCTATCAATCTTTCGGTTTCTTGCAGAGAGGCTCTAAAAGTTGATTTGCCGGTAGCTGCCTTGGGACAGGGGCCAGGAAGAGAATTACATTTCGTAGTGGTGGTGTGTCAAAATGGAAATCTGTTAGAAGTACTGCCACGCAACCATACGCTAGGGTTGCGAATTCCTCACTCAAAGAAAGCTACCGCAATTTTGACGTGGCAAGGTGCTCCATACGGGGAATAATGGCTAGTACGGAATAAATAGCTGATGAACCAGAATCCTCTGTTCCAAAGCTTGGCGGATCGCAACCAACGCCTCTTCAAGGACTTGCTACGGGCATTGTCCTTAGTTCTTGATCTGGCACTTGGTAACAAGCGGCAACATTCCTTGCGCGTTGCCACTACCTCGGTGCAGACCGGAGCACTGTTGGGAATTGCAACTGAGGAGCTACGTGATCTCTTTTATGCTGGACTACTTCATGACCTGGGTGAAATATGTTTACACGAAGAGGAACGTAATCTTGTCTTGGCAATTCAGGAGCCGATACCAGAAAGCCTTCGTCGCCATCCCGTGGTAGGAGCAGAAATTTGTGCTTGGATACCATCATTAGAAGGAGCAGCTCAGCTCATCCGGCAGCACAAAGAACGCTTTGATGGGAGTGGTTATCCAGAAAAACTGCGTGGCAACCAAATTTCCTTGGCAAGCCAAGTGCTGGCCATGGTAAATGAGCTGGATGAATATGTGTTTTTGACCTCACCACGACTCGATATAGATCCGCACGAACGAATGCGTCAAATTATTTGGCGTTGGCGCGGGCGCAAAGTATCCCAGGAAGTTGCCGATGCCTATCTTGAAGCGCTTGCTAATGGGCCATGGAATACTAGTACCT
>JACQUT010000318.1 GCA_016267585.1 Cyanobacteria bacterium NC_groundwater_1444_Ag_S-0.65um_54_12 | reverse complement strand
GACCCGCCGTACAATACGGGACAGGACTTCGTCTATCCTGACAACTTCCAGGACAACATCAAGAATTACCTGGAACTGACCGGACAGGCGAACGGCGGGCGGAAGGTCACGACCAACATCGAAACCAGCGGGCGGTTTCATACCGACTGGCTGAATATGATATATCCGCGACTCCTGCTGGCGCGGAACTTGCTAACGCGCGCTGGAGCAATCTTCGTCTCTTGCGATGAAACCGAGCAACCACGCTTACGTGTGGTCATGGACGAGGTATTCGGGCAGGAAAATTTCGTCGCGGACATCGTTTGGGCCGCGGGCCGCAAGAATGACTCGCGCTTGATATCGGTTTCGCACGAGTACATCGTCTGTTACGTGCGTCATGCAGGTTTCCTGGCTGAACAGCAGATAGAGTGGCGTCAGCGCAAGAAGGGGCTGGCGGACATCTACGCGCAGTACGAAAGGCTAAAGCGGCAGCACGGCACTGATTTCGCGGCAATGACCTCTGGAATGAAAGAATGGTACAAGGGCCTGGTGGACAGCCATCCAGCCAAGGCACATAAACACTATTGCCAGATTGACAAGCGCGGCGTGTATTTCGCCGCGGATATTTCGTGGCCAGGCGGCGGTGGGCCAGCGTATGAAGTTCTACATCCAGCGACGTGCAAGCCGGTGCGGGTGCCAGCGCGCGGTTGGATCACGCCAGACCCCCACAAGATGGCGGAATGGATTGCCGATGATCGCGTGCTGTTTGGGCCTACCGAAGAAACGGTTCCTTGCCTGAAAAAGTACTTGCGAGACAGCGAACTACAGCCGCCCTACAGCGTCTTCTATCAAGACGGCCGTGCAGCGACCAAGCGCCTTCGTGAACTGCTGGGCGGCGATTGCTTCGACTTTCCGAAGGACGAGACTGTCCTCCAAGAGTTAGTCGGAATGGTAACTTCCAGAGGCGATATCATAGTAGACTGCTTCGCCGGCTCCGGCACCACCGGCCATGCCGTCATGGCCCAGAACGCCGCCGATGGCGAGCCCCGCCGTTATATCCTGGTGCAGCTGCCCGAGCCACTGGCATCCGAAAACCCGGATCAGAAGGCTGCCGCGGATTGCTGTGACAGACTGCTGAAACCCCGCAACCTCGCCGAGCTGACCAAGGAGCGCCTCCGCCGGGCCGGCAAGAAGATCAAGGACGCTAACCCGAACCTGGTGGGCGACCGCGGATTCAGAGTCTTCAAGCTTGACTCCAGCAATATCCGCGCCTGGGAGCCGGACCACGATAACCTTCCGAAGACCCTCCAGGAATCCATTGAACAAATCAAGACGGGCCGTTCCGCAGAAGACATACTATACGAAATTCTGCTCAAGCGAGGCCTCGATCTCTGCGTTACCATCGAGCAAAAGGTGATCGCCGGCAAAGTCTTACACAGTATCGGTGGCAGGGCGCTGCTCGCGTGCCTTGCCGTGAGTATAACCC
This sequence comes from Cyanobacteria bacterium NC_groundwater_1444_Ag_S-0.65um_54_12, assembly GCA_016267585.1. Taxonomy (GTDB): domain Bacteria; phylum Cyanobacteriota; class Sericytochromatia; order S15B-MN24; family VGJW01; genus JACQUT01. Next base: position 2,203 of record JACQUT010000318.1, on the reverse strand, counting down.
GCGAAGAGGTCGACCAGCTGGCGCAGGGTATCATAGCCTGGCATGAAGCAATTGCGCCGGGTGGCCATGCCACCTGTGTTTTTCGCGACAGCGCCTTTGCCGACGACGTGGTAAAAATGAATCTCGCAGCTCTTTTCGCCCAGAGCGGTTCGATCGACATGCGGAGCCTTTAGAACCCTTTGCAGTAGACCTGACCGTTATCCTAGCCGTCAGCCGGATCGGTCAGCAGAGCTACCATCTGATCGTTGATGACGTCATTGGATGCCAACAGTGCAGTGTCCAGCAACAGGTTGAATGGTGCCCCCACCAGTGAGATGATGCGGCCACCGGCTTCTTCGACCAGCAGGTTACCGGCTGCCACGTCCCAGGGCAAGATGTTGACTTGACAACAGGCATCGAGCCGGCCAGCCGCCAGCCAGGCGAGATCCAGGGAGGCACAACCGGTCTGACGAACTTTGAAAGCCGAACTTAGCAGGCGACCGAGTGGTGGGCGATCGCCCGGCTTTCGCCATACCTTGAACAGCGAGACCGTAGCGATCAGCGCTTGCCGCAACTCGGTCGTGGCTGTGACCTGCATGCGCTTGCCATTTTGGTATGCCCCGGTTCCGCGTTCTGCCCAAAATAACTCGCCGCATACCGGAGCATAGATTACTCCCAGTACCACTACGCCCGCATGCTCGAGCGCCAGAGAAACTGACCAGTGCGGCCAACGATGCACATAATTCGTGGTTCCATCCAGCGGATCTATCAGCCAGCGCCAAGTGCCATCCGAGACCTGGTGTTCGCCCGATTCTTCTGCCAGTATGCCATGATCGGGAAAACGTTCGCGTATGGCATGCACGATAAAACGTTCGGCTTTGACATCTTGATCGGTGACCAGGTCCTGAGCTGTCTTGTGGCGAATTTCCAAATAGCCGCTTTGCCCGGCGCGCAACAGCGAACCGGCACGCAAGGCGAGATCTTTGGCAAATTCCAGGAGTTCAGACATAACCTTCCAAGTGTAGCAGCAAATGCTGGCAAAGATCAGCAATCTGCCGCTCTGCGTCCGGTGGTCACAACCTTGAATAATAAAATTTGGATCATGCTAGAGATGTGAACAGCCAAAAAACTTGGCTATTTTTCACCAATCTTTTGCCAGCCGAGACAGCTAAAAAAGAGCAATTACCAAGCGCATTGACTACCAAAATACCACAGCCGACTAGCGAAAAATGAGAAAAAACAAGTTGCTGTACTGGTACTTCGAGCAGGCTACCAAGCTAATCTTGGGCTTAGCCTTGAGCACGCTGGCAGAAATGCCAAAGCAAATAGCTAATGCAAAAGAGCTGCTGGCCGAAATTACCCAGGGGTCCGACAGCAAAAGTGAAAAGCAGCCGTTCAGCCAGGGCGATCGCTCATCGTCCCATGACACTGTCGCGGGAAATGCAGTGACACCAGTGGTCGAGCAGCCGGCAGAGCTAGCTCGGCTAACACTCATAATACTGGCGGAAATCTGCCCTACTCTGGCGGATGAGACCGCTTTGCCCGGTGCAGGGATCCTGAATGCGGCGATAGAATAATGTATTCTGGTGGTTCCTTTGCGCCGGCTACTGTCCCCGCTTACGGACAGATCGAGTTTGCCTCTCAGCCGAGTTCCAGACAGTGGATCGTACAGCAGGAAGTCCACCTCATGACAGCGGCTAGCTGGCTGCCCGGCGCCGAATTGTCAACAACCGGAACTCAGGTAATTTACCGAGGGCTTTATCACCAGGCTTTGACTAGCATGCAAAGTTACTTGCTAGGGGCAGTGGAACAACGCATGGTGAAGCATACCGCGGCTCGTTATGATCGCGAGTTGTTACAAGGAAGCATGTTGTTTTGTCATGCCTTGCCAGGAACCTGGCAGATCTTCGAAGGTGGGGCGCTGAGCCATAGCAAGCCGGAACAAGTATTCGGCAACGACACTTTGACCGGTAGTCTATTCATGGGACTAGGAACCGGTGGATATGTTGGCAGCAACGGTCTTTGGTTCATGACGGCACAACTGGAACGAGCCATGGCAGCACGTCCCAAGCAGGGCTATTTTGGACAGGCGTTGCGTTTTGGCTACCACTGGTCTTTGGCGAACCATACTGACGTCAAATTGCGTGCCATTTTGCAACAATCGCTTTCGGATAGCGAAGCAGCTATCGACTGGCGACAACTTTTGCGCGGGACGGTCGAAACG
>JACQUT010000041.1 GCA_016267585.1 Cyanobacteria bacterium NC_groundwater_1444_Ag_S-0.65um_54_12 | reverse complement strand
TCCAGAGCTTGCTCAAGATCCTGCCGCATCGGTTTCCGTTTTTGTTAGTCGATAGAATATTGGAACTCGATCCTGGTAAGCGGGCAGTGGCGCTCAAGAACGTTTCCGTCAACGAGCCGCAATTTACTGGTCATTTTCCAGAACGTCCCCTGATGCCGGGCGTGTTAATGGTTGAAGCAATGGCACAGGTGGGAGGTCTGATCCTGCTCACCGATCCGAAACACGATGGGAAGCTGGCGGTTTTTGCTGGTATCGATGGCGTGCGCTTCAGGCACATGGTATTTCCCGGAGATCAACTCATCATGACTGCCGAGCTGGTGAAGTTCCGCAGTGGCATAGGGCGAGTGCAGGTAAGCGCTCGCGTGGAAGACAAACTGGTAACCGATGGCGATCTATTATTCTCGCTGGTCTAAGAAGCTATAACAAGTGATCGAAATTCATCCCACGGCAGTCGTCCATCCTACCGCTCGGTTAGGTGACGAGGTAAAAGTTGGTCCTTATGCCGTCGTTGGTGAGCTGGTAGCGATCGGTGCCGGCAGCATGATCGGGCCCCATGCTATAATTGATCCTTTTACTAGCATAGGAGAAAATTGTCAAATATTTTCCGGAGCCGTAGTGGGCGGTATTCCGCAAGATCTAAAGTTCACTGGCGAGGAATCCTATCTGACTATAGGTGATCACAATGTCATACGCGAATGCGTGACTATCAACCGAGCGACTGGTAGAGGCGAGCAAACGCGCATTGGCAATGGCAATCTTTTCATGGCTTATGTTCATATTGCTCACAATTGCATTATCGGTAACCATGTTATTTTAGCCAACGGGGTAACGGTAGCGGGACATGTAGAAATCGAGGACTATGCGATAATTGGCGGTCTCACTGGCCTACACCAGTTCATACGCGTCGGCACGATGGCCATGGTCGGTGCAATGAGCCGGCTGGCGCAGGACGTTCCGCCCTATATGCTGGTGCAGGGCTCACCACCCAAGGTGTATGGTCCCAATTCGTTGGGGTTGCGGCGCAATGGCCTGCCAGCGGCAACTCGTGATTCTCTGAAAAAAGTCTATCGTCTCCTTTACCGTTCCAACTTGAATCTCAGCCAAGCCATCCAGCAGCTCGCGGCGACCATTCGAAGTATCCCCGAGATAAAGCATCTGATCGAGTTTCTGGAACGCAGCCAGCGTGGAATTATTGGCCTGGCCGGCAAAGGTAGTATCAAGGGAACGTACAATTTCGATTCATGAAACGAGCGCTGCTTTTTTTGGCAGCCGGAGAGGTATCTGGCGATCTTCATGGTGCTGCTTTGGCCTATCAGCTACGTCAGTTAGTGCCGGAACTGGAATTGTTTGGCTGGGGAAGCCATCGCATGGCATCCGCCGGTGTCACCTTGCTGCAAGATCTGACGCCTCATGCAGCGGTCGGATTGACCGAGAATTTTGGCGCTATCAGGCCAACGTCCCGGGCGCTGCGACAAGCTCATGACTTTTTGGTCCGGAGGCGCCCGGCAGCAGTGATCCTCATCGATTATCAAGGAGCCAACATGCGACTAGCCCGCCGGTGCCGCCGCCTCGGCATAAGAACCATCTACTACATCGCGCCGCAAGAATGGATCTGGGGCTTTCGTAATGGCGCTCGCAAAGTGGCGCGACAGATCGACCTGATGCTTGCTATATTTGAGCAAGAAGCCGCAGTGTACCGCCGAGCGGGCGGCAGAGTAGAATTCATAGGGCATCCGTTGCTCGATCAGCTCCCGGACACTAATAGCTTGCCAGCGCTTCGACAACGCAACGGCCTCTATTCCACTGACCCGGTACTAGGGATTTTCCCGGGCAGCCGGCGCAGCGAAATTATCAGGCTATTACCGGCCATGTTAAAAGCGGTGCAGCTACTGCGGGTAGAGCGCCCCAAATTGCAGGTGATTCTGCCGTTGGCTTCGCCACTCTTTCGAGATCTGGTGACAGCCATGGTGACAGCCCAGAGCGCGCTGCAGTTACCAGGTAGCGCTGGCACCGTACCCGCCATAAAAATTATCGAGGATGCTACCGGGCCCGAGGCATTGGCACTATGTACAGCTGCCTTGCTTACTTCCGGCACCGTGACGCTGGAGGCGGCTATCGCCGGCGTGCCCGCCATTACCGTGTATCGCGTCTCAGGTATTACCGCTTGGCTGGCACGCCACTTGTTCAAGCTCCGTTATATTTCCTTGCCCAATATCGTGGCAAATCGTCTGGTGCTGCCAGAACTCCTGCAAGAGGAAGCCAATCCTCATGCCATGGCGACAGCGCTGGCACCCTTACTCGATGACGAGCAGCAACGCGCCCAGCAAAGGTCAGCTCTGGCCCAGGTACGAGCCGCCCTGGGTGAACCGGGCGCCATTGCCAGAGCCGCTGCCGCGATCACCAAAGAGGCAGGGCTGCGCGGCGTGATACCATAGAGTTACCATCATGTCAGATCAGCTTTTGCGTCGCATTCGAAATTTCTGCATCATCGCCCATATCGATCATGGGAAATCGACGCTCGCGGATCGCCTCCTCGAGCTGACTGGTACGATATCGCCCCGCGAGATGGCGGATCAGGTGCTAGATTCCATGGATATCGAGCGCGAACGTGGAATCACCATCAAAGCGCAAGCCGTGCGTCTGGAGTATCGCGCCAGCGATGGCCAGGATTACATCTTGAATTTGATAGATACGCCAGGCCATGTGGACTTTAATTACGAAGTCTCGCGTTCCTTGGCAGCCTGCGAAGGTGCACTGCTGGTAGTAGATGCCTCCCAAGGGGTAGAAGCGCAAACCCTGGCAAATGTCTATCTAGCCCTCGAACACAATCTCGAGATAGTACCTATTATCAACAAGATAGATTTACCCGGAGCCGATATAGAAAAAGTAAAGCAAGAGATCGAGGATGACATTGGTCTCGATGCGGCGGAGGCAATCCTGGCTTCGGCCAAAGAGGGCATCGGTATCAGGGAGATATTGGAAGCCATTACCAAGCGTATCCCCCCGCCGCGCGGTGATGAGCAGGCACCCTTGCAGGCACTGGTTTTCGATTCAGTATTCGATTCCTATCGCGGGGTCATTGTCTTCATCCGGGTGGTAAATGGGCGGATCCGGGTGGGCGATCGCATACGCATGCTGACAACCGGCGCCGAGTTCGAGGTGGCCGAAGTCGGTGTGTTGAAACCCAAGCAACAACCAGTAGCCACCCTGGCGGCCGGCGAAGTGGGTTATCTGGCAGCCACTATTCGAAACGTGAAAGAGGCCAGGGTGGGTGATACCGGTCGGTGTCCTTGCTCGATCGTCACGAGCCTCCATCTCGGGCACGTCGCCCCAGGTGCTGTCGCTACGAACTCCAAGATTGACGGTCAGGCGGTCGTTCACTCTCCACGTGTCC
>JACQUT010000298.1 GCA_016267585.1 Cyanobacteria bacterium NC_groundwater_1444_Ag_S-0.65um_54_12 | reverse complement strand
TCTGGTTGGTAAAAGAACAGTAAAATTAACTGAGTTATTCGTGGAATCGCTAAATTCAGGGAGGAACCAAAATATTGGATTATTCTCGACAACTATCTGAGCTTGCTGCCCAGGCGGCTGATGAAAAAAAAGCCAGAGCAATCGCGCTTCTTGATTTGCAAGCCGTATCGCTGTTGGTAGATTACTTCGTGCTCTGCAACGGATCCGTGCCATTGCAGGTCAGGGCGATCGCCCAGCATATCATAGAGCAGGTATCAGCTGCCGGCTATCGGCTTTACCATGCGGAAGGGATGACGCAGGGTCGCTGGGTTTTGCTAGATTTCGGCGTAGTGGTAGTTCATGTGATGCTAGATCGCGAACGTGAGTACTATGGGCTAGAGCGCTTGTGGAGCCAGGGGAGGCTGTTGCCTTATCAAGCTTCCGCCTAGACCCATTAGCAGTAGACCTGATGAGCAGATAGGCAATCGCGACATCCTGGGACTGTCATTCCCCCGACAGCCCCAGGATAGCGGGTTCTACTATCTTTGTCCCGGTTATGCCACTACAGGGAGATCACCTGGACGATACCGTTAACATAAGTTATCTGTATCGTGCTGGGACCAATTGGCTTGATAGTCCCGATCACGACCCCATCCGGATTGCGAACTTGACCGCTGGTGAATATACCCTTGGAGTCATAAGCTACCACCAGTACGATCCCATCTAGCGTGCGGATCACGGTTACACTGGTGCCGGTGGCGAGATTGACCTGGCGATCGAAGTGCAAGGGTGTCCGGTTTTGATCGTTGAAGATGAAATTCCCTTTAGCGTAAAGGTTTTTCAGATCATCAGTCACTACCGTAATTTGCTGCAACACAGTTCCGTCGGGCCAGACTTGATGCTCATCTACCGTGCGCGGCAGGTCTTCGTGAAACGTCGTCAGATAGTGCGCTTGAGTTTCCGTGAAACCGGTCGGAATGGGGATGAAGCGCCCTAGCTGTCTTTTGATGACCATTGCCTGACCGTTTATCGCCGGAACGTTGGGAGTTGCGAAGCGCAATTCGCGACTGATCTGCAACTGGTAAAGCTCACTATCACGCGTACCATTGCTGCCAGGAACATAATAACGATCTATGACAAGCTTGCCACGCAGCGGCACCGGATCCGCTAACATCTCGACTCCGATACGCTGTGCCAAGGTACCGCTTGGCAGACCTGCCGGAACAGACAGGGATGCTTCGACGATAGCTCTGGCTTGGCGTACTATGGAAGCATCTGGCACGTAAAAGGACCCTGTCGATTGAGTGGCCCGGGTGTTGGTGTGCAGAAAGCTATAGCGTTTTCCTGCCTCTTCCTCTAGATAGTAGCCCCAAAGACCATCGAAACGATTGATCTCGACAACCTTGGTAGGTGAAGACGTGAACTGTACCTGATAGCTCTTCTTGGTGTCCGGCACAAGCAGGAAACCGTCGGCTGCATCTTTTTTGAGACCTTGCTCGATCATCGTACCAACGGTCCGTTCTTCTTCCTTGCTGATTTCGCTTGACGAATCAGCCGACTGCCAGGGAGCCAGGGTAGTTCTGGGCAAGTCGATGTTGGCGCTGCCCGGCGCAATGATAGACTTGCTCAAGGGCATGTTGCTGGGGACAGCTTTACAACCTGCAAAAAGCAGACCCGCACAGGCAACTGCGATGGAACGTGATAACTTGAACATTTTGGACATCCTCCTCTTTATCTGGTCCAAAGGGGGAGGGATAAGCTGGGACATGAGTTCCATCACCAGCGACCATAACGGATCAATAACGAACATCACTGGGGCACGCCGCTATAAATGCTATCAAGCATGATTCCTAGAGGATAAACTAGCTGCTAAAATGATTCAGATGTCTGAAATCATCAACTATACCTTCTGTTGTCGTCGTTGCGGCACCGAGTTTACCTACACGATGGATCACGATGGTCCATTGCCGATGCGTGATATCCATTGCCCTGCCTGTGATTGGTGCCCTTTGGATTCCATGGGTGAACCATCTCCTCATCCGCCAATGCGACGCAAGCGCCGTAGAAGTCAGGCACTGCGGAAACTATAGCACCAGACCGAAGGCCGGTATACGCGAGATATGATGCCATCCATTGCTATTGGGCAAACCGCCGCCATTCGTATCGAGAATCTCATAAAGTGCTACCGCAATGTCCAGGCCGTCACCGATGTCTCTTTCGAAATTCCGCAAGGAGATTTCTTCGGGTTCCTGGGGCCTAACGGCGCCGGTAAAACCACCACCATCCACTGCCTGGTAGGCCTTGCCAGCATTACCAGCGGTAAGATTGCCATCTTTGATCATGATGTAGTCAAGGAATACCGACGAGCGCGAAGCCTGATAGGTTTTTCGCCCCAAGAATTCAACTTTGATCGCTACTTGACCATACGCGAAACTTTGATCTATGCGGCGGGATATTTTGGCATTCCCCAGCGCGAATGTCGGGCGCGTGCCGATGAGCTGCTGCGCCGCTTTGAGCTGTACGCGAAGCGGGATCTGGATTCTACCAAGTTATCCGGCGGGATGAAGCGGCGGCTTTCGATCGCCCGCGCCTTGATTCACCGGCCGCGCATCTTGATCCTCGATGAGCCAACCGCTGGCGTAGATGTGGAACTTCGTCTAGAACTCTGGGATTTTCTCCGC
>JACQUT010000314.1 GCA_016267585.1 Cyanobacteria bacterium NC_groundwater_1444_Ag_S-0.65um_54_12 | reverse complement strand
TCTCTACTGGCTCAAACGCTGCTATAAAATCAAGTTCGTGCAGGGGCAACTCGTGTTCTTTGACGTACTTGTAGCTTTTAGTGGAGCCCTCGTGATTGTTGAAGGTGACACAGGGACTGAGCACATCGAGCACGGCAGTTCCGCGATGGGCCATGGCAGCGCGCAGCAAAGTCACGAGCTGTTTGGGGTCACCGGCGAACCCACGCGCCACGAAGGCACAACCGAGCTGTACGGCTAGACCACAAATATCGATGGGTGGCAACTCATTCTGGCTTCCGCCTTTCAGCTTGCTGCCAATATCCGCGGTAGCTGAAAACTGGCCTTTGGTGAGCCCATACACGCCATTGTTCTCGACGATGTATAACATGGGCGTGTTACGGCGGATCAAGTGGATGAATTGACCGATGCCAATAGAGGCAGTATCACCATCGCCAGAGATACCGATGGCTTTGAGGGTTCGGTTGGCCACCATGGCACCACTGGCCACCGAGGGCATCCGGCCATGCAGACCATTGAAGCCATGTCCTTGCTCGATGAAATAAGCTGGAGTTTTCGAGGAGCAACCGATGCCCGAAAGTTTGATAACCTGATAAGGATCCAATCCTGCCTCGTAGCATGCCTGGACGATCTTGTCAGTCACCGCGTCATGCCCACACCCCTTGCAAAGGGTGGAAGGAGCCCCTTTATAGCAGTCCTTGGTAAGGCCAAGCTGATTTGTCTTCTTGATTTCGGCACTGGCAGTCATTGCTAGTTTCCCTTCTCGCAAGTCAAAATAGCATCGGCCATGGTCTGCGCATCGACAGGCAAGCCAGTATATTGCACGATGGAACGTAATTTTGGCACCTGCGCGGTTGGCAAGTCTAGCTTGAGCAAGCTACACATCTGGCCGTCGCGGTTCTGCTCGATCACGTAGATTCGCTCATGGGCTTTCACGAAATCCGTCACCTCGGCGGTAAAGGGAATGGCACGCAAGCGCAAATAATCCGTCTTGCTGCCGCCAGCCAGCAATAGCTCTTGACATTCAACCATCGCGGCATCGGTAGAGCCATAGGCGACAAGACCGATCTGTGCTCCTGAACCGTGTACTACTGGCTTGGGAACGTAAGCGCGCGCCGTTTCATATTTCTTCGCCAAGCGATCCATTATTGCCATGTAATCAGCGGGCTTTTCGGAGTATTTGGCTTCCGCGTTATGGCCTGACCCCCGCAAGAAATAAGCAGCTAGCGGGTGTTTGGTGCCAGGGATTGTTCTATAGGCAATCCCGTCTCCGTCTACATCGCGATACCGGGCAAACTGGCCTACCCTCTCTAGATCTTCGGCTGTCAGCACTTTGCCGCGATCGATAGGAGTGTCGGGATAGTCGAAAGCTTCAGTGATCCAGGTATTCATACCAAGATCCAGGTCAAGTGCCACGAAAACCGGTGTCTGGAAACGTTCGGCCAGATCGAAAGCCTTGTTCCCGAATTCAAAGCATTCCTTTACGTCGCCGGGGATCAGCGCGATATGCTTGGTATCGCCATGCGAGAGGAAAGCGATCGACAAGATATCGCCTTGCTGTGTCTTGGTTGGTAAGCCCGTAGCTGGCCCCACGCGTTGTACGTCGAAAATCACGCCGGGGATTTCCGTGTAATAAGCTAGTCCGGAAAATTCCGCCATCAGCGAAAGCCCCGGCCCCGAGGTCGCCGTCATGGCACGGGCCCCGGCCCAGCCAGCCCCGAACACGATGCCCAGGGCAGCCAGTTCATCTTCGGCCTGGATGATGGCAAAAGTGGCTTTTCCTTCGGGCGTGACTCTGAGTTTCTCGAGATATTGAATAGCTGACTCACAAATTGTAGAGGCCGGTGTGATGGGATACCAGCCTATTACCGTCACGCCGGCGCAAATCGCCCCGAGGGCAGCGGCAGAGTTCCCATCTATCATTATCTGGTTGGTTTCATGCGGTAACCGCTCCACTAGCAGGCGATCGCGCTTGGGCAAATTGCTCTTGGCGTACTCTATTCCCTTGTCGGCAGCTTGCAGATTGAGCTCGATAGCTTTGGACTTGTTCTTGAATTGTCGCGCTAGCGCCGTAGCCAGTTCCTCCCTGGGTATTCCCAAGAAGTGGGCGATCGCCCCCACGTAAACCATATTACCTAGCAGCTTGCGCAGTTTGACATCCGAGCTGACCTCACCCGCTAGCTTGCTAGTCGGCAGCGGGTAGAGAATGATGTCGTCTCTTAGCGGAACCTGGTATTTATGGTCGCTGTTGTAAATCATCACGGCGCCGGGGGGCAGACTTGCCATGTCCTCGGCGAAAGTTTGCGGATTCATTTGCACCAGCAAGTCATGTTCTTTTTTGCGACCGAGATTGCCGCGGTGATTGACACGAATGGCGAACCAGGTCGGTAAACCTTCGATATTACTGGGAAAGAGATTCTTCGCGCTGCAAGGGATACCCATCTGAAAGAAGCTGCGCAAGAGCAGCATGTTGGCTGCCTGACTGCCAGAACCATTGATGGTCGCTATTTGGATACTGCAATCATTGATCAGGGGTTTGCCTGCTTCTGAACCATGGAATGCCAGCGGCAAAGTGGATTCTATAGCCATCAGGAATATCCTCTTTTTGTAGGAAAGTGTAACTCAGCTTGACGCATGAGGCCCGACCAAAACCCTCTCTCGCAGCGTTGCGACGGGAAAGTATCAACCTATGGTATCACGAATTGGCATGCCAGCGGTCTGGCTCAGCCGGCACATCACTCGAAACTGGTAAACTAACTTTCATGCTCAATGCGCCCTTTGTCTTACGCGATGTCATCCATGGTTACATTGATTTTCCGGATGACCTGTTAGGCAGGATGGCGCTCGATATTTTGCAGACACCGGCCTTTCAGCGCTTGCGGCAATTGCACCAGCTCGGTCTAGGGCGCCTACTTTTTCCTAGTGCCGAGCATTCTCGCTTTGCACACAGCCTGGGAACCTACCAGCTAGCTCGCCTGGCACTGGCCGAGCTAGATCGGCAAGTGCTGATCGGCCATCTCACGCCGCAAGGCCGAACGGCCATTGGTCTGGCGGCGCTACTTCACGATCTAGGACATGGTATCTTTTCTCATACTGCCGAGCGTATTTGGGATTTTAATCATGAAGCGATCACCGATCGCCTTATCATGGAAGATCCAGCGTTACAAACCATTTGGCAGCGCCATGACAAGCTAGCTCCGTCTTTACCCACCCAAATAGTACAGATAAGAAATGGCACTGAACTGCCAGCAGATCAAGCTTTTTTGCACGATCTGATTTCTAGCCAGTTAGACGTAGACCGGATGGACTACCTGCTACGAGATGCTTACATGACCGGTGTGCGTTATGGTGGCTTCGATCTATCCTGGGTGCTACGCCACATTACCGTAGTCGAATGGCAAGGTCAGCTGCGTTTAGCAGTGCAGGAAAAGGCAGCCGATGCTCTATCGCAATATCTCCTGGCACGTTTCCACATGTACAAAAATGTTTACGAGCATCGAACGGTGAGGATTTACGATGCCATGCTGCATGGCCTGATGTTGCGTCTGCGCTATCTAGAACCGTCTTGGCTGGACTCGCTACAAATAGGCTGGCTTTTGCAACCACTGGGCGAAGACCTCGCCGCTTTCCTGTTGCGTGACGACTATGCGATGTGGGAGGCGCTAAAGCGGATTGCTGCATCAAGCAACAGCGATCCGCTGAGCCGGCGGCTGGCTGCCGATCTGCTATGCGATCGCCGCTGGGATGGCGAGATCAGAGAGGGAACGTCATTTACCCCGGCACACTGGGAGGGAACCGTTTTTGTGACGCCTTATTCGCGAGGACAATTTTACAATATCAAACCTGAGGCAGAAGTCTTGATAGTGAGTGCCGGAGAGGTCAAGCCGTTGTCCGAAGACCCGCGCGTGTTGCGTTTTTCCTACACTGAACCGCCAGCAATATTAGAGATTCGCCCACCCTTACGGTCTAATCTGCTGGTTTGACTCACATCCGGCGATCAGGCATGCTCTTGTAGCAAGTGTTGGTCATGCCAGCAGAAAGAGTGCAAGCGTGATGACCGGTGATCAGACCATGATAGAAAAGCGACCCGGTGAGCCTACCAGCAAGGCCCCGCAACGGTTAGCCAAGCCGGAATGGCTCAAGATCCGCCCACCGGCAGGCGAGAGATACACTTATATCAAGCAGCGCGCCAGGCAGCTCGGATTGGTTACAGTCTGCGAGCAAGCACATTGCCCCAACCTGGCTGAATGCTGGAGTCATGGAACGGCTACTTTCATGGCCATGGGAGAGATTTGTACGCGCAGTTGCCGTTTTTGTAATGTCAAGAGCGGGCGGCCTGCACCATTAGATTCCGCAGAGCCAACAAAACTGGCGGCCATCATCGCTGAACTGGCGCTAGACTATGTCGTCCTGACGTCAGTCGATCGCGATGATTTACCAGATGGTGGGGCTGCGCATCTTGCAGCCACGGTACGCTGTATCAGGGAGCGTTTGCCCGCTATCGGCATCGAGATCCTGATCCCGGATTTTCGGGGCGATCGCTCTTGCTTGGCGGTAATTTGCGCCAGTGGACCAAAGGTCGTGGCTCACAATATCGAGACGACCGAAGCCCTGACCCCACTAGTTCGCGATGCGCGTGCTGGCTACCAGCAAAGTCTCGCGGTACTTCGGCTGCTCAAAGCGCTAGGTGCTCCGCTTACCAAATCTTCTCTGATGCTGGGCCTAGGGGAAAGCGCAGCGGATGTCATGAAAACCTTGAAAGACTTACGCACCGTAGATTGTGACATAGTTACGCTAGGTCAATACTTGCAGCCTGGCCCGCGACACCTTCCCGTAAAAGAATTCCTTTCCCCCGAGCGCTTCGCTAACTACCGTAGCTTGGCGCTAGACCTGGGATTTGGCCAGGTGGCCGCAGGCCCGCTGGTGCGGAGCTCTTATCGAGCAGGCGAGCTTGCGCCAGCGCTAAATGAGCATGACCATTCCGGTAGCGATTGAATAGCTAATTGAGGATCAATAATGACCAGCATGGATAGGCTTTTGGAACTGTATCGGGCAATGCGCTTGGCACGGCATTTCGCTGAAAGAATGAACCTGTTGCAACGGCAAGGGCAAGTAGTTTTTTATTTAGCTAGCCAAGGCGAAGAAGCTGTCTCGGCCGCCGCCGCTCATGTGCTAGAAAAAACTGATTGGCTATTTCCCAGTTTTCGGGATCTGGCAGCCTTGTTACATCGCGGTGTACCTTTAGTCACGTTGGCACACCAATATTTCGCGACTGGTGACGCACCTGCTAAAGGGCGAGTTCTTCCCATATTCCATGCTTATCGCGATTGGCAAATCGCTCCGCCGGGTGCCAATGGAGCCGCACACCTGTTGCATGCAGTGGGGGTAGCCATGGCGGCGCGTTTGCGCCACGAACCTTGCGTCGTATTGGCCAGCTTCGCTGCCGGCGCTGTTGATTCCGGAGATTTTCACGCTGCGCTGAGCTTAGCTAGCAATTTTCATGCTCCCGTAGTATTCCTTTGCCATCAGCACTCGCCCGAGTCTCTACCTGCGGCCATCGTTAGCCAGCTGGCACAAAAAGCTGATGGATACGGTTTGGCAAGTAGTCGAGCCGATGGCCATGATGTGTTGGCGATGATATCCGCACTGGGAGAAGCCGTCGAGCGAGCGCGAGTTGGAGCGGGGGCCACGCTAGTAACAGCTACCACCGAGGAGGAGACCAAGCGCGATCCGCTGGTCTTGCTACGCAATCAGCTAGAGCGACAAAAACTCTGGGATCCCCAGCAGCAAAAGGCAGAAGAACAGCAAGACCATGAACTCATAGCAGCAGCCATTGCAACTGCCAAGCAAGCTGCTCCACCGGCTGCCGACTCTTTGCTGCAAGATGTCTATTCATCACCTTCCACCGAAACCGCGGCCAGCATCCTGTCAGGCAGCGCATCCGCGACCTTCCCGGCCTGAATGAAGAAATAAGTCACATGTCTTGCTGTAACTTCTTGCAGGCCATCAATATTACTCTGAAAGCCGCCATGCGGAACGATGAGCGTGTCATCGTATTGGGGGAAGATGTCGGGCGGCTGGGCGGAGTATTTCATGCTACCAGTGGGCTAATTGCTGAATTTGGCACCGAACGAGTTTTGGACATGCCGCCCTCGGCGGTTGGCATCATCGGAACAGCTATTGGTATGGCGCTCTACGGCTTGCGGCCGATACCAGAGGTTCAGTTCGCCGACTTTCTTTACCCGGCTTTCGACCAGATCATCAACGAGCTGGCCAAGTATCGTTACCGCTCGGGAGGGCAGTATGCTTGTCCGGTGATTATCCGGGCACCGGTTGGTGGCGGGGTGAAAGGCGGTCTTTATCATTCACAAAGTCCCGAGGCTTATTTTTGTCATACCGCTGGCTTGAAGGTAGTCATGCCCGCCAATCCATACGATGCCAAGGGCTTATTGTTATCGGCCATCCGTGGTGCTGATCCGGTTATCTTCCTGGAACCCAAACGGCTTTACCGAGCGGCAAAAGGGGAAGTACCCGACGAAGACTACTTTATACCTTTAGGCGAAGCACGAATCGTCCGCTCGGGAACCAGTCTGACCGTCATTAGCTACGGCGCCATGCTGCCCAGCTGTCTGGAAGCAGCAGATGCCTTGCAGCCGTCGGGAATTTTCCCGGAAATTATCGATTTACGCACCCTCATACCGCTTGATCTGTCAACCCTGCTCAATTCGGTACAAAAGACCGGGCGAGCCGTCATTGTTCATGAGGCTCCGCGCACGAGCGGTTTTGGTGCAGAAATCGCCGCTTTGCTCTACGAGCATGCCTTCCTCTACCTGGAATCACCCATTATTCGCATTACGGGATATGATGCCCCTTTCCCTTATGCACTGGAGTCTGAATACCTACCAGATGCTAGCCGAGTAGCGGATGGCATTCGGCAAGCACTAGCTTTCTAGGAGATCGCGTTCTATGCCTGCTACTGATCGATTGTACGAGTTTCGTTTGCCAGATCTGGGTGAAGGGATCGTAGAGGGTGAACTGGTAGCCTGGTCTGTCCGGCCAAGCCAGGAAATCGCAGCTGATCAGTCCCTGGTTCAAATCATGACTGACAAGGCTACGGTAGAGATCCCGTCTCCGGTAGCGGGCACCGTCCGGGAGTTGCATTTCTCCGAGGGCCAAATCGTTCCGGTCGGAGCCAAGCTACTGACCATCGAGTTAGCAGCAGCAGCTTTACCTTCGGATCGAATGGCCGTAAGCCCGCCAAACCAGCCAAGCCCGCCAAACCAGCCAAGCCCGCCAAACCAGCCAAACCAGCCAAGCCAGCCAAGCCAGCAGCTGGCTGGCATACCGGCCACCGCTCGTGCCGTGCCCGCCGTACACCATGATGGCGTAGCGTCTCTCGATGAGCGTACCCTGGCTACGCCTGCCACCCGGCAACTAGCCCGGGAGCTGGGAATCGATCTGTCGCAAGTGCCTGGTACCGGTCCAGCCGGTCGAATCACGCGCGAAGACGTGCAAAATTTTGCGGTAAAAAAGCAAAAAACGGTAATGGTCTCGCCGGCCACCCCCGAGCCACCAGCAGAACTACCACCGGAAGAACGCTTGCCGCTGCGCGGAATCCGTCGCAAGATTGCCGAAAAAATGACGCAAAGCGTCTTTACTATACCGCATGTCACCCATGTAGATGAAGCAGAGCTTACAGCGCTCGTCACATTGCGCCAGAAACTCAAGCCACTAGCCGAAGCACGTGGAATCAAGCTCTCTTACTTGGCCTTCATCATGAAGGCGGTAGTACAGGCGTTGAAACGGTTCCCGATTTGCAATGCCAGCTATGACACGAATAGCCAAGAAATAGTACTGAAGCGCTACTATCATATCGGTTTCGCCACGGCTACCGACAACGGTTTGCTGGTGCCAGTGGTAAAAAATGTGGATGGCAAGAGTTTACTCGCCTTGGCGGCGGAAATCGAGACATTGGCAGCACGGGTCCGGGCGGGGAAGGCGACATTGACCGAGCTGGTCGGAAGCACCTTCACGATCTCCTACGTAGGCAGCATTGGGGGTATATTCTCGACACCTGTCATCAACTACCCGGAAGTAGCCATTCTAGGAACCCATAAAATTCAGCCCCGAGCAGTCGTACGAGATGGCGCGATCGTGGTAAGAGACATGATGTACTTGGCCCTCTCGTTCGATCACCGCTTCATCGACGGAGCGGATGCGGCACATTTCGTTCGAGAAATCATAGGCTATATCGAGGCTCCCGAGTTGTTATTCGCCGATATTTGAGCGAAAGCTGTGGGTAATTGCTCTGATGCTAGCAAAATGGCTGATCGGTTGCTGGTTTTCATGGACACTCCTGGGTGGTTGTGCCCGGCAAAGCGATCGCCTGCCGTCGGATGACGCATGGTGGAATCTCTTTAGCTGGCGAAGAAGCGCTGGGATAAGTGATTATGCCCGGAGGCTCGCTGCCGCCCATGAACCCGGACCTGCCTTCGAACGTCGCCTGGCGGCACCACCTCCGATAAACCGTACGCCACTCCCCACCATCAGCTCCTGGCTAAACGACGCCCTCGCCGAAGCCTTGCAAGAAAGATCTTGGTACCGGGTAAAGGGACCGGCGGAAGTGATCACATCGATCAGCGGCAAACCAGCTGGTATGGCTTTCGAACGCTTTGGTGCCGAGCCGGCGAAGCCAATGACCGTGCGTGAAGCGGGCATGGCGATCGGTAAGGCGATTAACTGCGATTTCGTGCTACTGGAGACATTGGACGAGCTTTCTCGAATTGGCCTTGATAATCGGAATTACCCGCTGGTAAGGGTAGCCTATCGAGCCTTTCTGGTGGAGGCAAAGTCAGGACGAGTAGTATGGTCGCAGGCTTTCGCAACAGAGCTAACCCCGCATACCAGCCTGGCGGAGCCAGCTATCCGTTGGGTTTTGTTAGAGACCCAGCGAGCCATGATCTCTAATATTCCCTGGGCGAACGAGCGTTGAAAAAGTGAGTTTCAATGGAAACCAAACAGTGTAGCCGTTCAGTCATTCTGGCGCTGGTGGTCTGGTTTTTGACGAGTTGCACCAGTAAAAGCGGTCTTGCCGTAAAGTCTTCTGATGGTGGGGTTGTTGCCAATCCGGTAGTTCAAACTGCAGCACTACTGCCACTGATCAACCACACTGATGATCCAGCCGCACCACTAGTGGTAGGGAAAGCTTTGGCAGAGGTTTTTGCTGCTCGTGCACCTTTCAAGC
>JACQUT010000295.1 GCA_016267585.1 Cyanobacteria bacterium NC_groundwater_1444_Ag_S-0.65um_54_12 | reverse complement strand
TCCCGCAGAAAATTCGCCAGGTCATATTCCCCAAGGCGTTCTTGTTCGGCACGGACCGCTACCAGGCGTGTTCGGCTCAATAGCTTGGCAGTTACCAGTAGTTCGCCTAAATCATCAGCATATGGCATACCAGACGAAGGTGCTGGCTGGTGTGCCAGGGCCTGAGCAACGACATCTTGCTTGGCTAGCTTTGCCTGGATCAGCACCTCGCCCAGCGGCAGCTTTAGCTGGGTTTGCAAGAAAAGTGCTTGTTTCAGTTGCTTGCGGTCCAGTAATCCCTGTTCGATCAGGCGCTCACCCAAGCGATCATGGAAAGGACGGCTCGGCAGGGGGCCAGCACGTGCGGCACCGATGGCTCCGGCTATCAGTGTCGGAAGGTCAAGGTAGCGCATACGGAGTAGGGCCTGACCGATAGACTCATTAGCTTGGCGCTGTTGACGCACGGCATTTAATGCTTCCGCAGACAATAGGCCCGACGCGAGCAGCACCATTCCCAGGGAAGTGTCTACCTGGCGCAATGACACGTCTTCATTATGTATTTCCGCCAGGTGCGCAAGAAACTGCCGCCAATTGTAATAGCGCCCGCCTTGCTCTTGGTTTAGCGGGCGTACCCGGAACAGGAAACCATCGCCACCTTCTGGCTGAAGGGGTTGCAGCTCATCTTGCAGCAAAACTGCCATGCGATCGCGCAAAGCAAGAGCTAATCTCGGATCGACCGGATAAGTACGCACGCTGAGACTCTGCACCCGTAGCTCGCTTTTTGCTACGTGATAGATATCTTCCCAGCGCTTGAACGATACTTGTACGGCACGCTGTGCCGAATAGGCTACTATGTCATGCAGAAAAATCTGACGTCCTACCACTGGTGGGGTCTTGGTATTCCAGCCACATAAACACCATGGCCTGACGGCGCGCGAGGTCGGCAAGCTGGCGCCGCATTCACCGCAAGCTGGTCGCATTGCTTCCTCGATTACCACCTTGGAGGCATGATTTAGCGCAGCCAGCTCTGCCGTTGCCTCTGCCAGCACGCTATCTGCCGGCGATTGCGCGAGTGCTAGACGATAGGAAGCGATCGCCTTGGCTTGCTGCCCAGCCTCCCGGTAGGCTCGCGCCAACGACAACCATACATAGGGCTCTGTCGGATTAGCCTGAGTTGCCGCTTCCAAAATAGCAATGGCTTGGGAGTAACGACCTTCCTTGTATGCCTGGATTCCTAATTCTAGAGACGATTTCATGGCTAGAATCATAGCGGTGTGCAATTGACTTCATCCACATGGAAGATCCCCGGCGGCGCAAAGCGCCGGGGGATAGTGGGCGAAGTCAATTGCACATCGCTATATTGAATCACTTTTCGTTTTTTTATTTTAGTAAAATCCATTCAGGATACTGGCACACGTGGCCGATAAGATGGTAGCGGGCAGCGCAAGGGTTTATCTTTTCGCAGGCCAAGAGCATACTGGGCCTGGATCAGCTTATGAACTTGCCTGGTACCTTCATATATTACCGGTCCTTTGGCATTGCGCAAGAAGCGCGCCACCGGGTACTCGTCAGAATAGCCATAAGCGCCGAAGATTTCTACCGCATGGTTGGCAGCAGTGTCAGCTGAAGTGGTGGCAAACCACTTGGCTAACGAGGATTCACGGCTGGAACGTATTCCCTGGTTCTTTAGCCAGCCTGCCTTTAGGTAGAGCAAACGTGCTGCATCGTAGCTAGCTACCATCTGGGCGATCATGTCCTGGACCAGCTGAAACTCGGCGATAGGCTTACCGAAAGCCAGGCGTTCCTTGGCGTATTGTACCGAAGCATCAAGGCAAGCCCGGATCAAACCAGTAGCGCCTGCTGCCACTGTGTACCTGCCATTGTCCAGACAACCCATGGCTATTTTGAAACCCTCGCCCTCTTCGCCCAATAGATTCTCGCGGGGCACGCGCACATCATCGAGGTTGATCCCACCCACATTGCCGGCCCAGATCCCGGCTTTGTCATGAATAGTAAAGGTGGAAAAGGCTTGGCCAGCTTCTCCTCGATCCACGATGAAGGCACTGATGCCATCGTGTTTTTTCTCGGGCTCGGTATAGGCGAAGATAAGAAAGGTTCCAGCTTGTTGGGCGCCAGAGATCCACATCTTTTGGCCTGACAACAAGTAATCACTGCCTGAGCGTTTGGCACGGGTGGTAATCCCCGCTACATCAGAACCGGCGCCTGGCTCGGTCAGGCCAAAAGCTCCCAATTTTTCACCGCGCGCCAGCGGTGTCAGGAAGCGACGCTTCTGTGCCTCCGTACCCCACTGATAGATGCCAGAGCCGCATAGTCCGAGGTGAATGGAAAGGATCGTGCGAAAAGAGGTATCGACATATTCCAGCTCCTCACAAACCAGCCCCAAGGTGAGGTAGTCCATTCCTGCTCCACCATACTCCTCCGGAACGGAGATACCGGTTAGACCAAGCTCCCGGAATTTTACAAAGGTCATGGGATCATAGTGTTTCTCGCGATCTAGCTCGGCAATCTGCGGGGCGAGCTCCCGGGCAGCGAAAGCTCGTACCGTTTCCACCACTGTCTTCTGTTCTTCGGTAAGTTCGAAATTTAACACTTTTATTTCCTCTTTAATTCACTCTCATAGCACTAGACCAATTCTCAATCGACCTTGCCCAGAGAGGGGATCCCCTTCGGCGCGCAGCGCCGGGGGAGAGTGGGCAAGGTCGATTGAGAATTGGTCTGACAACTTCAGGCTCGCTCCAAGAGCAGCGCAGCACCCATACCGCCGCTGACGCATAAAGTGGCCAGGCCAGTTTTTGCTTTGCGACGTGCCATCTCATGCACCAAGGTTGTCACCATCCGGGCACCGGTGCAAGCAATGGGGTGACCCAAGGCAATGTTACCACCATTGACATTGACGCGATCTGGATCGAGCACAAGTTCACGATCACACGCCAGCACCTGAGCGGCGAATGCTTCACCTAGCTCTACCAGATCCACTTCATGAACAGCGATACCAGCTCTCGCCTCTAGCAAGCGAACTGCCGAGATAGGCCCCAGACCCATCAGCTCAGGTTCGACACCCGTTACCGCATACTGGAC
>JACQUT010000285.1 GCA_016267585.1 Cyanobacteria bacterium NC_groundwater_1444_Ag_S-0.65um_54_12 | reverse complement strand
TTCAAAGATGCCGACCTGATCGGTTTTCCCTTACGGATCACCGTGGGTAAGGCATTGCAATCCGGCAAGGTAGAGCTCAAGTTACGCGGTGCGGACAAGGTTCAGGAAATCCCGGTATCCGAAGTGTTAGCCGAAGTACGGCGTTTGATCGCGGGTGCCGCCCTACCTGCCAGCTGTTCGTCCGCTGAGCGGATGAACGCACGAAAAGTCGGAGTTTTTACTACGGGGCACTGACAGATCAGTACACCAAAACTGGTAAATCGCTAAAGTATTAGCAAGCGCCAACCTCGCAACAGCTATAAGAAGATCATGCGAGGAGTGGTGAAGGTGGTGCTGCCAGGTGGGCTGGCGTTGGCGATAGCCCTGACTGGCTGTCTTGGGATACCTGGCAACCAGCGTGCTAAAACTGGCAGTGCTAGCGTACTGATCAGCGATGGCATCGTGCTTAGCCCAGCAAGACACTCTTTGCGGAGCGACAGTACCAGCATCCAGGGCATGGCGATCGGGCCTGCCATGCTAGTAGCTAATAATTCGGCTGGTATAGTAGCCAACAACTCGGCGGGCATCGTCGCCAACAACTCGGCTGGTTACCGTTTGCTCGCTTTAGCCAGCGGACTGGGCGAAAGTCAGATCAAAGATGCCTTGGTCTATCTGACCGACCCACAAGAACGTTTTTATAAGAATGCCCAAGGGCAGATCATTACCTCCCAGACTGATAGCAAGGGGTGGTACCAGTTGTCTGACGCGGTACCTACTGCTGAACCGGTAATCGTTAACGTGGTACTGGCAGAAGATCGCAGAGAGGTAGGATTTACCATTCCGCAAGCCGGAACAAATCGTGTCGATATTTCCCTGGCTACTACCATCGTCACGGAATTCCTGCGCGAGCGCGCCGCTCGAGACAAAAAATCCATGGCAGCCTACAATTTAGCAGCATTGCCTGAATTGGAGCGCATTACCAACCAGCTATTAGAAGATGAACGCGCGGGGTCAATCTGGCTACCAGAAGTGCTAGCGACGCCTAGCCTGCGGATCGGCGATATTCCAGCCATGAATCGTGCTTATTCCATAGCCATCGGTAAGAACTTCCACGGCATTGGCGATGCGTGGTCCCAGCTGCTGGGTTATCGGTTAATAGCTGGTCTCACCGTAGCGGGCAGCGGCAGCAAGGGCAGTTATGGCGACGGTGGAACAGCGGTTGCCGCTGCGCTCGACACCCCAAAGAGCCTGGCACGCGATGCTGCTGGCAATCTCTATGTCTCGGAAGAGGGAGGCCACCGCATTCGCAAAATCGATACTGCTGGCAAGATCTCCACGCTGGCTGGCATTTCTGCCGCCGGCTACAACGGCAACGGAATACCGGCTAAACAAGCACAATTGAACTGGCCGCGCACCATAGCCATCGGCCCTGATGGTAACCTTTACATCGGCGATGTCTTCAATCAGCGCATCCGAGCCATTTGCTTGAATCCGGGGATTTCGTACGGCGTAAGCATGGCCAATGTCGGCCATATTTATGATATCGTGGGCGACCCGATATGCGTTTCCGGCCAAGGCCAATGCCAGAACGGCTATGATGGTAGCGGCAATCCCGCACTGGGAACACCGACCGCCAGTGGCTCGCAGACCACCGGGGTGCGTGGATTTGCTTGGGACTCCAAAGGAAACCTGATCTTTACGGATTCTTGGGGCTGGAGCGGCAAGAACGGTGATGGTGACGATCCCAAGAATGACATCCGGCATCACGTACGGGTACTTTGCAAGATACCTGGCACTTATTATGGTATTGCGATGCCCGATGCTAATCATGTTTATACCATCGCCGGCAAAGACCATACCTATGGCTTTGATGGCGATGAACCGCGGCCAGCTTTCGGTTCTGCCTTTGATTACTTGCAAAGCGTAGTAGTTGACAAAGACGACAACATCTACGTGGCAGATTCGAGCAACAATCGCATCCGCAAAATCACCAAAGATGGCATGGTCTCCACTTATGCGGGAAGCGGACCATTTGGCGATGGCCACAAGGCGCTCTCTGGCGGTGACGGTGGCCCGGCTACCAAAGCTACGCTCGTCAAGCCCTATGGACTGGCACTGGATAATACCGGACGGCTCTTCTTTTCACAAAAAGGTGATGGCCTGATCCGGGTCATAGACACGGATGGCATGATACACCCTATCGCCGGCAGCGGTAAAAGTGGTCAGACCAGCGATGGTGATGCACGCACGCTTTTCTTGAATCAGCCGCATGATCTGTTGCTATTGCCTGACGGCAATCTGTTAGAAACCGACGCCCGCAGCAATAAAGTGTTCATGTTCCTCACGCAATGGGGTATTTGAGCGAGCGAGCCGCTTTGGCGCAACGGATGAACTTATCCCAGAATGTTGCGAAATGCTTTGGCCAGGTCTTTGCGAATTATCCATAATAAAACTGCCGTCACCCAACCTAGACCTATGCCCAAAATTACCATCTGCCCACCCCACCAAGCTCCGGCTAGCAACATTGCCAGTACCATGCCGATAATGAAGAGATAGGCACCGGGAGGATTGTCATCGACTGAAGTGGCTCCTGGTAGCATTTCGGCACGATCGGCATGAGTCGCCGTTTTTGCCCCGAGTGAATCGTGCGACGAAGTTCCGCCCGCTTGTTTTTGGTGCGCCTCCACCGGCTGGGAACGATAATGGTGAGGTCCGATGGGTGGCGGCTCGTTGATCCTGGACACGCCAGCCTCCCCTATCTTTGCTACTATGTCTATTATGCCCAGATCGGTGGAAAACTTGCATAGATGGTTGAATCAGATATTACGCTTGCTAGCAGGAGTTTTCCTTTTCTTTACAAGCAGTGGCTGTAGCGCTGGTTACTTGCTGCAACAAGGGATCTCACAGCTTTCCTTGCTTTTGCGCCAGGAGCCGCTCGACAAGGCGATGGAACGCCTACCGGCGAATGAGGCTGCTAAACTCCGCCTGGTGCGCGAGATCAAGAACTATGCAGTTCAGGTAATTGGCTTGCAGGATACGGGTAGTTACGAGCGCTTCGTCGAACTCAAAGATCCGGCGTTATCTCATGTCTTGTCGGCAGCTCCCAAGGATCGCCTCGAACCCTATCAATGGAACTTTCCGGTGGTCGGGGCGGTACCATACCAGGGTTTCTTTGATAAGCAAGATGCCCTGGCCGCCAAAAAACGCTTGGAAGAAGCTGGTCTAGACGTACACTTACGGAGTGTAGCCGCCTTCTCGCTACTGGGATTTTTCTCGGACCCTTTTTATTCCAGTATGCTTGGCTATTCTGCCGCGGATCTTTCGAACATCATTATCCATGAGCTCACCCATGCCACGGTCTTTATTACCGGGAACGCTCAATTCAATGAAAGTTTCGCTACCTATGTCGGAAATGCTGGTAGTTTGGATTTTCTGATGGCCTATTTTGGCAATGCTGCCACGCCGGTGCGGGAAGCACGGGCACGGCTGGCTGATGACCTGGTTTTTTCTCGCTTCATCCAGCAAGCGCTCACTACGTTAAGGCGCTATTATGCTCGCTTGGACTTGACAACCGTTCAGAAAGTACAAGGACGCCAAGAGATTTTTGCCCAGCTGCAACGAGCGTTCGAGACATTGCCGCTCCATGATCGCAACTATAGCAGTTTCGCGAATGCCGAACTCAACAATGCCTATTTATTGCTCTTCGATACTTACCAGCGCGATCTGACACGCTTTGAGCAACTCCGAGACCGTTTCGCTTCACTAAGAGCGCTGGTCACATTTTTCCGAAACCGAGTTGCCAAGCAGCAGGATCCCGAGACCTTTCTTGCCAGGTGGGAAGCAGAGCAACCGAGCACGCCGCCTGGCCAAAAGATTTTTGACAGATAATATACCAACGGCACCCCCAAGACCATAATACCGTCCGTTATTACCAGCAATCGTGCGAAATGAACGAATGCAGCGGTGCCAGCTGGTGATAGCCTGTTTTGGGATGGATGATGTGAAGGAGGGTTGACGATGGACGTTCTGACTACACTACGGGAAGAACACCGTCAGATGGAGCGCTTACTCGAACAATGTCATTCGAAGCAGATGGACTACCGGGGGATCAAAGAACTCGTCAAAGAATTCACTGACAATTTCACCGTTCATGCCGAGCTAGAAGAAAAATACGTATATCCCGCGATTCGTTCGGTGGCTCCTGGCGCAGATCCGGTCTTGAAGGCTTATGAAG
>JACQUT010000033.1 GCA_016267585.1 Cyanobacteria bacterium NC_groundwater_1444_Ag_S-0.65um_54_12 | reverse complement strand
GCTCTCCATGGCCTTGGCAATCCAGATCAAAGCTTATTATCGAGCCATCTTCCTGGGATGCTCGATTTTGTCGACGCTCTCCACCGGCGCATTGTTTTCTGCCTTGTTGTATCTAGGGATCATAGGTATGCGAATGGTTTGGCGTAGACGAACATTAAAGGTTTTCGCGATAGCTACTGCAGTATCAGGGCTAGCAATATTCACCGGAGTCAAGGCGGTTTCTGATCCATTTGTAAATGGTCTGGTAGTTCAAAAGGTTTTTGTCTCGCGAGATGACAGTTCATGGACCGATTCCCGCGAGGTAAGATTAGATCTCTTGCGAGTCGGGATGAAGATGTTTATTTCTAGCCCGCTATTTGGTACAGGCTTGGCACAGTATGGCTTTCGCTACCGGGAGTATGCCGATAAGTATGAAGGAATTGCTGTTGGTCAGGCGCAAAAGACCATTCCAAACAATGTATATATAGAATTACTAGCAGAAAGCGGGCTGGTAGGTTTTGTTTTGTTTGTCTTGTTCACATGGCGTGCGCTTAGTTTTGCTGCCATGCGAGCGCTAGAGAATCTGCAAAGTGCCTTGATTGCCATGCTAGTAATGTTCTTGGCTTTCCCGTCATTTTCTATCATGTATGTTTGGTTCTTCTTGGGGATTATTTTCGGGCTCCGGGAACAGCACTCATTGTTGGCAAAAACGCAGGCCCGGAACTAGCGGATGCCATGCGACCAGAAGGAGCTCCATGTGTGCCGCAAAGCAAGGATTTGACGGCTTTGGGCCTCGATGATAGGCTGACAATAGCTCACCAGGAGGTGGCTTGAGAACTGTACCTGTGATAGCTAGCAGGCAGTCAGGGTTTAAGCTTGAATACAAGGAGAGAGTCGATTGACTATGCTGCGTCGCCATTTGTTTACTTCTGAATCTGTTACCGAGGGGCATCCTGATAAGATTTGTGACCAAATCTCCGACGCCATTCTCGATGCCTTCCTGGTACAGGATCCCTTTGCCCGCGTGGCATGTGAAACTGTAGCGAATACCGGTTATATTCTAGTAACTGGGCAAATAACTTCCAGTGCCCGCATCGATATCCCGCTAGTCGTGCGAGAGGTAGTTGCCGACATCGGTTACACGAACTCGCGTTTTGGCTTTGATGCCGCTTCATGTGCCGTTTTTGTCGCAGTGGAACAGCAATCGCCAGACATTGCCGCCGCAGTCGATCTTTCCTGGGAATTGCGTGGTGGCGTATCGTTAGCCGAAATAGACGCCAAGATCGACGGTATCGGAGCTGGTGATCAAGGTCTGATGTTCGGTTTCGCTTGTGACGAGACTCCTGAATTCATGCCGTTGCCGATTTCATTAGCGCATCGCCTGGCGCGGCAACTGGCTCAAGCGCGAAAAGGCGGTAGACTGGATTGGCTACGCCCCGATGGTAAGACCCAGGTGACGGTCGAATATGAGGATGGACAGCCGGTACGGGTAGATACCATCCTGATTTCGACCCAGCACAGTCCGGAAGTGGATCATGCGGCAATATCCGCTGGCCTCATGGAGCACGTAGTAATTCCAGTCGTACCAGAAGAACTGCGACAACACACTCGTTACTTCTTCAATCCTTCCGGGCGTTTCGTGATCGGTGGCCCACAAGGTGATGCTGGGCTTACCGGACGCAAGATCATCGTGGACTCTTACGGCGGTTATGCCCGCCATGGTGGTGGAGCATTCTCGGGCAAAGATCCTACCAAGGTCGATCGCTCTGGCACCTATGCTGCGCGCTATGCCGCAAAAAACCTGGTAGCCGCCGGACTGGCGCGCAAATGTGAAGTACAAATCAGTTATGCAATAGGAGTGGCCAGGCCGACGTCTATAGCGGTCGAAACCTTCAACACTAATGCCATCGCCGAGCAGGCGATTGAAGAGGTGATCAAGCAGGTCTTCGATTTGCGGCCTGCCGGCATCATCCGCTCACTTGACCTGCGGCGTCCCGTTTATCGCCAAGTGGCGAATTACGGGCATTTTGGCCGGGGTGATCTCGATCTTCC
The DNA here is from genome assembly GCA_016267585.1 of Cyanobacteria bacterium NC_groundwater_1444_Ag_S-0.65um_54_12. Lineage (GTDB taxonomy): Bacteria > Cyanobacteriota > Sericytochromatia > S15B-MN24 > VGJW01 > JACQUT01. The sequence goes on along the minus strand of JACQUT010000033.1, from coordinate 2,277 downwards.
TTGGGAGCGCCTCGACAAGGTTACGGCTATCAAAGAGGTGGTCGCCAGTATGGTTCATACTTAGAAATTTGATGGTTGAGCCGCTCGCTTCCCCTTATTTAGCTGCTCTTGCGCTGCGTCCGCTCATCTTCGATGGGGCCATGGGGACACAGCTTCAGGAACTTGAGCTGGCCGGTCGGCTTCTGGCCGCGGATTTTGCTGGCAAGCCAGGTTGTAACGACTACTTATCGCTTACTCGGCCAGATATCGTTACCCAGGTTCACCTGGCTTATCTGGAGGCGGGGGCGGATGTCGTGGAAACCAACACCTTTGGCTCGACACGACCTAAACTTGGCGAATATGGCATCGGGGAACAGTTGCGTTCGCTCAATTTGGCGGCGGTTCGAGTGGCGCGCGAGGCTTGCGCCTTGTTTGCGACACCCGCCAGGCCACGTTTTGTGGCTGGGGCCATGGGGCCTACCGGTTACCTGCCCAGTTCAGATGATCCAGTACTTGGCAGTGTCGGCTTCGAAGAACTGGCGGGTTTTTATCGCGAACAAGCCGAGGCTTTGATCGAGGGCGGCTGCGATCTTCTCTTGGTCGAAACCGGCCAGGACATCCTGGAGGTCAAAGCCGCGATCGCGGGGGCGCATGATGCCTTTGTGCGTTTGAACTATCGCCTTCCCCTCCAGGTACAGGTAACGCTCGACCTGGCGGGACGCATGTTGCTGGGTACCGATATCGATGCCGTATTAGCTATTCTAACTGCTCTGCCCGTCGAGGTGATTGGCCTGAATTGCTCCACTGGCCCGGAGCAGATGCGCGAAGCAGTGCGACGCATGGGTGAGTGCAGCCGCCTGCCGGTAAGTATAATGCCGAATGCTGGTATACCTGGCAACGTTGCTGGTAAGGCCGTCTATCCGCTCGATCCGCTGGCCTTTGCCAAACAGCTGGCAGACTTTGTTCGGGAGTATGGGGTAGCTGTGGTAGGTGGCTGCTGTGGCACGACTCCCGAGCATATTCGCCAGTTAAGTTTGGCAATGAATGCGGTGGTGCCGCGCGATCGGAAATCGTACTTTGTACCGCATTTGGCATCAGCGTTCCGGGCAGTGGCTCTTGATCAATTGCCCAGGCCGCTCATCGTAGGGGAACGGATCAATGCCCAAGGGAGCCAGAAGACCAAAGCTCTTTTACTGGCTGATGATTACGACGGCATTCTGACGGTTGGACGAAACCAGTGTGAGGCGGGTGCCCATGTACTGGATGTTTGCGTTGCGCTCACCGAACGTGCCGATGAAGCGGCACAGCTGCGAATGGTTGTCAAGAAATTGTCGTCAGGTGTCGAGGCGCCGTTGTGTATCGATTCTACCGATCCGAGCGCCATCCGTGCGGCGCTCGAGAACTATCCGGGACGTGCCATCATCAACTCTATTAACCTGGAGCGAGGTCGGCAGAGAATTGCCGATATCGTTCCGCTGGCAGTACGGCATGGTGCGGTGCTGATCGCTCTTACTATCGACGAGCGAGGAATGGCAAAGACTGCCGAGCGCAAGCTGGCGATCGCCCAGCGTATCCATCGTATCGTGACCCAGGAGTATCAGCTACCACCCCATGCCCTGATCTTCGATCCACTCACTTTTACTCTGGCGACCGGCGAGGCTGAATACCAGACCGCCGCTCGAGACACCATAGAGGGGATCAAAGCGATCAAGCATGGTCTTCCTGGTGTTTATACCATCTTGGGTATTTCCAATGTCAGCTTTGGCCTGGCGACCTCGACCCGGCGGGTATTGAACTCGATCTTCCTCTACCATTGCATCCAGGCTGGTCTGGATCTCGCCATCATGCATCCGGCTCATCTGGTGCCTTATGCGGAAATTCCGCTCGAACAACGGGAACTGGCAGAGGATCTGATTTTCTATCGCCGTCCCGCTGCCCTGGAGCGCTACATCGCTCATTTCGAGCATGGTCCAGTACCGGTTCTTGCTGTGACGGCGCCAACAGATCCAGTAGAGCAACTGTCTTTAGCCGATCAGATCCGCTGGCAAATATTGCAGCGCAAAAAGGACAAGATAGCAGTTTTGCTGGCCGAGGCGCTACAAAATTCGACCCCTTTGGAAATATTGAACTCCATCTTGTTGCCTGCGATGCGCGAGGTGGGTGACAAGTTCGCTGCCGGTGAGTTGATCTTGCCCTTCGTGTTGCAATCAGCGGAAGTCATGAAGAAAGCTATTATTTATCTGACACCTTTCTTCGATCGCCAGGCCGGTGTTGCCAAGGGACGGGTGGTGCTGCCGG
>JACQUT010000284.1 GCA_016267585.1 Cyanobacteria bacterium NC_groundwater_1444_Ag_S-0.65um_54_12 | reverse complement strand
TACCTGGAATTGTTGCGGAGTAATCCTGAACGTCTCAAAGAGTTTGTCGATGGTTTGACCATCAATGTTTCAGAATGGTTTCGCAATCCCGAGAAGTTTGCCGAGCTAGAACAATGGGTATTGCCCGAACTGCTGCGTCATTTTCCCAGGCTGCGTATCTGGAGTGCTGGTTGTTCAATAGGTTCCGAGATATTCTCCGTCGCCATTTTGCTCGACCGGCTAGGTATGCTCGGCTGCTGTGAACTGGTGGGAACCGATATTGATTCGGAAGTTCTCAAGAACGCCAGTTCAGGAGTTTTTGCTCCGCATGAGCAAAAAGGGCTTACAGCGGAGCTAATAGATCGTTACTTTGTCCTGCTAGATGGCGGGTATATCCAACTTCGCAAAGATTTGGCGAGTCGGGTACAGTTCAAGCAACACAACCTGTTGGTAAAGCCTTTCGAGAGCGGCTGGCAACTAATCATCTGCCGTAATGTCGCTATTTATTTCAATGAGAATACCAAACAACGCTTGCATGACACACTGTACGAGGCGCTTGAACTGAACGGAATACTTTTTGTTGGAAGCACGGAGCGCATCTTCAACTATCGCGAACTGGGCTTTGTCCAGTTTAGATCGTTCTTCTATCAGAAGAGGTGAAGATTGGATACACGTTCGCAGTACCTCGGGATTTTTCTGGACGAATCGCGTGATATTCTTCAAATCCTCAACACGCAAATACTCCGTTTGGAAACCCAGCGGGAAGATCGCAAAGCACTAGACGAAATCTTCAGAGCCGCCCACACGCTCAAGGGTATAGCGGCTACCATGGGCTTCTCTAACCTGGCTGCATTGACTCACCATATCGAGGACGTACTAGCTGCTATCAGAGAAGGGCAACGGGTAGTCGATTCGTTTTTGACTGACTTGCTCCTCTCCTGTGTGGATACGTTGGGACTCATCATCGAGAATATTGCAGCAGGAGAACCTGAGCCGGATGTCAGCGCATTGATTGAGCGATTGCAACTGCCTGGCGCTCCTGCCATGCTGGCGGAGACGACCCAAACGCTACCGGTCACCGGTCCAGTGACAGCGCCAGCGTCACCAAACGCTAATTGGCCGACGCTGGATCAATACGAACAAGCCGTAGCAGCAGAAGCACAGAGCCGAAACTTCCGCGTAGTATGGATAAAGATAGATCTCGTGAATGACTGTCTACTTAAAGGCGTAAGGGCCTACATGGTTCTCAACAGCTTGGAGCAAATAGGTGAGGTCATCAAGGCAGTACCAGCTGTGCCAGATCTAGAAGAAGAGCGCTTTGATCTGGAATTTGCCGTCTTGTTAGTTACCAAGGAAAGCGAAGCAGGAATTCGGGAAAGGCTCTGCAATATTTCAGAAATTGCTGCTATAGCGATGTTTGAACTCGCCGCTTTCGACGAGCTAACCACCGACAGAGGAGCGACACTTGCCTTGGCGGCAACCGCTGCTGCCGAGTCAGTAGCGGCACCAGAAATCGTCAATGCAGTAGCGGCGGTACCCGAAGTCAAAGAACGAATAACGGATGATTGGGCAACACAATCTGTGCCTGCCATAGCAGAACAACCAGCAGGGCACTCAACCCGCTCGTCACCCTTGGCTGCGTCAGCAACCGAGTCCAGCAACATGGCAACAGCTGCCGCAGTCAAAAGACAGCTAATAGAAGAGCAAAGCCAGCGTAAAGCGGCACGCCATTCTATCGTGCCGCGCGAGGCAAACCAGCGCATCGCGCCGACCGTCAGAGTATCGGCAGAAAGGCTAGACTCGCTGGTGAATCTAGTAGGTGAGTTAGTCATCGATCGCACACGTCTGCAGCAAGTTGCAGCAGAGCAGCAAATCGAAGAGATCTCGGACGTTATTCGGCACGTGGGAACCGTGATATCTGATATCCATGCCGTAGTGATGAAGCTCAGAATGATGCCAGTAGAACGTGTGTTCAGCCGATTCCCCCGCATGGTTCGTGATCTGGGCAGAGAGCTCAATAAGGATGTACAGTTATTGGTAGAAGGGCAAGATACTGAGCTGGATCGATTAATGATCGACGAGATCGCTGATCCGCTCTTGCATCTTCTGCGTAATGCCATTGATCATGGTCTAGAGGCGCCAGATGTTCGAGAGTTAACCGGCAAGGCGCGGCAAGGTAACATTTACTTGCGAGCGCGCCATGAAGGCGACCACGTCATACTAGAGGTCGAAGACGATGGTCAAGGGATTGATGTTGAAAGAGTTAAACGAAAAGCTGTGGAGTACAGCTTGCTAGGTCCAGAAGATGCTGCTCGTCTTTCGGAAAAGCAGGCACTAGACTTGATCTTTACCCCTGGTTTTTCAACCCGCGATGAAGCTACCGGGATTTCAGGGCGCGGTGTAGGCATGGACGCAGTAAAAGCAAAGACCATGGCGCTGGGTGGTGCGCTGGATATAGATTCACAGCCAGGTCGAGGGACCAAGATTACTATTATTTTGCCCCTCACGCTCGCTATTATTCCGTGTATGCTTACAGAGGTAGGGCGAGAGATTTATGCGATTCCCATTAGTTTCATTGAGGATGCTCATGATTTTGCCGACTTGGCAGTCCAGACGGTACATGAAGAAGAGATAGCGCTCCTGCGCGGTCAGAGCTTGCCATTGTTAAGATTACAACAAGTCCTCGCCGTACCAGACCAAGCGGCAATTGCGGAAGCTGCAGTAGTAGTTGTACGCGTTGGCCATCGGCGCACTGGCATGGTAGTAGACCGCCTGGTAGGTCAGCAGGAAGTGGTTATCAAGCCAATCAGTAAACTGGTAGGACAACTGCACCACATCAGCGGCACTTCGATTTTGGGTGATGGTAGGCTGGCTTTAATACTGGATGCTGCTACCCTGATTTAAGGAAAAGCCGATGGATTTTAGTAATTTGAATCACCTCCAATTAGACGCTCTCAAAGAAGCAGGCAGTATCGGAGCCGGCAACGCAGCTACTGCGTTATCTACACTATTACGACAGCGCATAAAAATGAACGTTCCCCGGGCTTCAGTCCTGTCGCTTGCCACGGTCGGCGAATTACTAGGCGGACCAGAGACGTCAGTGTGGGCAATTTACCTCAAAATGGCCGGTGAGCTAGAAGGTCATGTTATTTTCATTTTACCGAATGCTATTGGTACGGTACTCGTAGATTTACTGATGAGGCGTCCTACTGGTAGTACCAAAATCATCGACGAAGTAGGAGAATCAGCGCTAGCTGAGATGGGTAATATACTCACATCTAACTACCTGACTGCTTTGGGTACTCTTACCAAGCTAGATTTGCGTCCCAGTCCACCACTGACGGCAAATGATATGGTAGCAGCGGTGCTAGACGGTGTGATTGCTGATATTTCGGTCAATACCGATGCGGTACTCACCTTGGAAACTGAGCTTATCATCGGAGATACTGAAGGGCTAATCGGTTATCTATTTCTCTTCCTGGAACCAGCTTCTGCTCCTAATCTATTAGGTGCTCTAGGGTTGGCAGGCTAGTCGTGATTCATGTCGGCATGGCTGAATTGCGGGTTTCGGTCGATCCGCAAGAGGTCTTCTGTGTTCCAGGACTGGGATCTTGCGTAGGAATAGTGCTCTATGATCCGGTAGCTACTGTGGCAGGGATGGCCCACATCATGCTACCAAGTTCGCAGCAAGGTATTTTGGGAGATCGTCCGGCAAAATTTGCCGACACCGCGATTTTTGCTTTGTTGGGTTCAATCGTATCGGCCGGCGCTCAGCGTGACCGAATAGTAGCCAAGGCTACCGGTGGTTCGCAGATGTTCCGCTCGCAGGGTGAATTCCTTACCATCGGGACACGAAATGTCGATGCCATGTACCGTACTCTGGAGAGGGCCAAAATACCGATCATCGCCGCGGATTTAGGCGGTACTTGGGGAAGGACGGCGAGATTTTTTATGAACGATTGGCGGTTGCAAATACGGGCCTCTGGTAGACCAGATCTCGATTTGTGAACTGCTAATTGCCAATGCTCCAAAAAAATTGGACACTGATCCTCGGTTGTGCAGCATTTCTGCTAGTTGGTCTGGTAGCTATCATAGCTGGAGCTACCGTCACCACCGCAACGTTTCGAGCGGTAATCGCTTCTTTCCTGGGCGGTATCCTGGGATTCTCATTAGATTATTTCATGGCTCAAGTACCTTATGTCCCACCAGCCCGATCCAATGGCGGTTCGGTTCAGGCGGCGCAAGCTAAACCGCTCCCTGAACCGGAATCCGATACGGAGGAATAAATTAGCACCATCTGCGGTAGATCAAGAATGGTCGCCTTGCAATGCCCCAGGGCGACAGCTATTATGGGTATTATTGTGGCTATTCGTTGAGGACTAATGGCAGAAGCCGGTACTGCCGAACTTTGGCGGCGGTTTGTCGCAAGCGGCGAGCCGAAAGTGCGTGAGCAGCTAATACTGCAGTATGCTCCGTTAGTGAGGTATGTGGTAGGCAGGCTGGCTGTTACTTTACCGCCAACTATTGATCAAGAAGATCTTTACGGTTATGGGTTGATCGGGCTAATTCAAGCCATTGAAAAATTTAGCCTCGATCGCGGGGTAAAGTTCGAGACCTATGCCATTACACGCATTCGTGGTTCTATCCTTGATGAATTGCGTTCCCAGGATTGGGTTCCTCGTTCGGTGCGATCGCGCACACGCGACATAGCGGAAGCCATGGCGCGGTTAGAGGCTAGACTGGGAAGAACGGGGACTGAGGAAGAACTAGCGAAGGAGCTGGGCCTCTCTAATCATGAGTTAGCTCAATTACTAGCGCAGGCAACCAGTCCCTTTCTATCGCTGGATGAGCTGGTGCAGGTTTCCGATGACGGCCAGAATATTACATGGCTCGATACCATGGTCGACGAGCGACCTGGCCCGGCAGCCATACTGGAAGAGCAAGAATTCCGAGCAGAATTGGCAAAAGCCATCGATGCTTTGCCAGAGCGCGAAAAGATTCTGCTGGCCTTATATTACCAAGAAGGATTGACCCTCAAAGAAATCGGAATGGTGTTAAAAGTCTCGGAATCACGAGTTTGTCAACTTCATTCCCAAGCTGCGCTGCGCTTGCGTACCTGGATTAATCGTTATTTAGGAATCGAACCCTCTATCAACAAATCACGACCTGCTCACGCCGGAGGCTAGATGAATCTCCAGCTGGCGCAAACCAATACTACCAGTGGACATGACAAATCCATCCAGCTGGTAACTTTTTATTTGAGTGGCGAAGAATATGGTCTCGGTATCACCCGCATCCGGGAAATTATCGGGATGGTACCGATTACGCGTTTACCCCATGCTTCCAACTATGTACAAGGTCTGATAAATTTGCGCGGTGAAGTCATTCCCATATTTGACATGCGCTGTTGGTTCGGCTTATCGCATATCCCTGGCAGCTCCAACTCCATCGTTATTGCGGAGTGGGGCGCTGAGTATTTTGGCTTCATGGTAGATTCCGTCCACCAGGTAGTCTGGCTGCCACAATATCAAATAGATCCGCCTACTATTCATTTTCAAAAACGCTCGCCCTATATAATGGGTCTAGGCAAATACGAGGGGCGCATTTTGATTCTCTTGGATCTCGAAGCCCTGTTCAGAGGAGCCGAAGAGGAAGCCATCACCTGAACGATTGCCGGTATTCAGGCAACCAAAGGAGGCTATATCCGTTGATCCGCACGGTAAGTCGGGAGATTTCTTGGGATGGTGATTTACGGGAAATAGAACCAGCCATCCAGCATGCGGTGGCGCCCGCCTACCCATTGCGCTGGGCCATCACCAAGGTGACAAGCAATTCACTGTGGGCAGAAATTACCATTCTGGAAGGCTTGAAAATTCCAGAAATCTCCGCCACAAGACACATGCCGCCAAACCGAAACGACAGTGCGTTTTATGTGGTGACACAATTGCTTCCCACCGGGATCGGACTGGAATTGGGTGGTTACGCCGGCGATGGCACGCCAGCCACCAATCTGTTGGCTTGCGCTGCCGATCGCGTCGTGACCCATCCCAATTCGGTAAATGCCGCTGCCTGTAACTGGGCTTCCCCTAACGTTTGGTATGTCGAAGGAGCCATGCTTGATCGTTGGCTGGCCGGGAATTGTGCTTTGCGGCCTAGTCGCGCTAACCGGATAGGCCTCTTGGTAGATCAGGGAGTAGAGCAAGCTGGTGGTCTGCAATTGCTAGAAAATGTCGCAAATACTTTTCGAATGGTAGGAGGTGGGATGGTAACGCTAGATCTAACTGCAGAACCACTAGCGCTCAATTTGGCCAGAGGGCCGAGTGGCATCACTCATGGTGAGCTAGCCAATCCAGAGATTCTGCTTGCCAGTGCCAAGCGTCTGTTAGCTACTGGTGCCCAGGCCATCGCATTGGTAGGTGATTTTAGCTACCTGGCGGCACCAATAGAGGGTTATCTGGGTGGCCAGGCTCCAGACCCCCTGGGAGGACTCGAGGCCATTCTCTCGCACTTCATAAGTCTCGCTCTGAGAGTTCCCTGTGCTCATGCGCCCTTTATTTGGCCGTCCAGTGAACCTTGCGATCCGCGAGCCGCCGCGGAAGAGATTGGTGGCACTTATCTAGCTTGCGTGCTGAAAGGCCTCCAACGCGCCCCCCGAATAGTCTCTGGCCAAGATACCAGCCCCGGAGATCTGCTAGCACCTGATCTCGTGATAGCACCGGCAAGCGCAATGGGTAGCGCTGGAATCATCAGGGCAGCTTGCCGAGGTATCCCCTTGTTAGCGGTGCAGAATAGCTCTATTTTGCAAGTGGGACCGGAGCAGCTTGGCATAGCTGCTGAATTTGCAACCTCTTACCTCGAAGCCGCCGGTTTAGTACTGGCTTACCGCGCGGGCATCGATCCTGCCACCATTCGTAGAGAGAGCGGGTATGCGCTTGCTCGGGGCCTCCGCTCTTCTATGCATCGCTAACACGAACCGCAAATGGGTCTAAAGCAATGCCCACAGTGGCATTTGGTCTAAAGCGTAAGATCGAAAACGGCATACTCGCGCATCATGCGACCACCTTTGGTGAATGACATCCGCCGAGAAGCGTTGTCATCCAGCATGAGCGCATGAATAGCCTGCTGGTAGCCTTGTTCGAGCAGCTGGCGATGAAACAGGTAGCCGAGTGCGAATCCCACGTTAGAGCCACGCGCCGCTGGCAGAACGCCGAGCGTTTTCAAGATAGCGCTAGTGGGCTTGCGGCGAGCCCCCAGGAAACGCATGGCACCGACTGGTCCGCTGGCACCACGCATGGCTCGGATCGCTCGACTATGATCGGGTAGTCCGAAAATAAAACCAACGTAATGACCGGCGCGATCTTGCGCAAACCAGCTCATGCCAGTGTCCAACAAGGGACGGCTTGCGGCATACAGCCTGGCAAATTCTGAAAACCCTAGCGGCGTATAGCCCCAGTTAGCGCGGAAAATCTCGCAACTCAATTCATGATAGAGTCGCAATTCCTCGCTCCAGCGTCCGAGATCCAGCGGGCGAAAAGTGAAAGCCGAGCGTAGTGCTTTTTGGTAATGTGGCTCGAGTGCTGCCACTATTTGGCTCATGTCATCATGCTGGTGCGAGCAGTATCTGGCACTGGCGGCAAAACCATAGCGCTCCCAGAAAGTAGGGTAGTAAGGGGGATGGTATGGCTCGAGGAAGAAAGGTGGAAACTCGCTGCCTTTTGTAACAAAGCGATAGGAATGCCAGGTGTCGAAATTTATAGGCCCACGAACGATTTTACTGCCCCGGCCGTGTAGCCAGCCTACCGCAGATGCCAGTAGCCGCTCGGCCACACCAAAATTCTCGATACACTCGAAGAAACCGACATATCCGATAGCACTATCAGCAGTATGAAACGCTGAAATGCGACCAGCCCCCGGTAACAAGAAATGGCAAGCTTCACCGCGCTGATACCAGGGATTGGTCTCGTCTAGCTGCTGCAGTATGCTGGATTTAAGCGGCTGAATCCGTAGTCGGTCCGATTTGTAGATTATTTCTGATAGTTCAATAAAGGCCTTGCTTAGTTTTTTGTCGAATCCAAAAGCTACAATGTCCGCATGATGCACTTTTGCAGCACTGGCGATATTGAAGGCGAATGACATTGCTGTCCACCTCAGGACGACAAGCGAACTATTCCCGCCTTGGCATCCATTTCTACCACCTGGCCATCACGAACCCGCTTGGTGAGATTGCGGATCCCTACAATAGCCGGGATGCCGAGCTCACGCGCTACGATCGCCGAGTGACTGAGAATGCTGCCACGCTCGATGAGCAGGCCGCTAGCCGAAGGGTAAAGCGGAACCCAGCCGGGATCGGTACGTTCCGCTACCAGGATTTCACCATTCAAGCGCATGTCGTCACTCGGCGAAAGGATCACGCGTACCGGACCTTTGACCGTGCCGGGGCAACAACTCGTACCATGCAAGATTGACTGATCTGCGGTGACGGTATCCACCTGGCAAGCAGAAAGCGCTTCCTCGCCCAGCGGGTTGAGATATGGTATCCCGCAGGTGGTAAAGCGATCGCCCAGGTCTGCCTGGCGAAAGCTGGCAAATTCGCGCTGGCGCAGCTCTGCGAGTGCGCGCAGCTCGGTGGTGGTAGCGCGGCCTTCCAGATAGCCCCAGATCTCTGGCACGGTCAGATGATAGATATCTCGCGCGTTCGCCAGCACTCCGGAACGCGCCAGGTATGCGCCGACGGCATTGAACAATTCGCGGCAGAGACCGAAGATCTTGGTACGGGCAAACCGCAAATTCTCGCGGTTTTTGACATTCTTGCGCGCGTTCGCCAGCATCCAGCCGAACACGAGGCGTCGTAGCGGATGGAAACGCAAAATGGCAGCGACCTTGGTCTCAGCTCTGTGGCGGATTTCGCGCTCTCGAGCTTCCATGGCTTCCACCGACAGGTCTTCCCGCACCAGATAGTTCTTGAGCATGGCGAAGATGAAAGTAGGATCGTCACGCAGACTTGGCTCCTCTAACTTCAGCTCGTTCATGCAACGAAAACCATAACGATCGAGAAAATCCGCGAGTTCGGATCGCAAGGGTTCTGGTGATTCCCGCCACCAGCTCTCGAGTTCTGCTGGCGAACGTAGTGCGAACTCTCGCGCTAAACGCTCAGCGTCACGGATGCGTCGTGCCATGCGCATCAAGGCTTTGGTGGGTTCGGTCGACTCTATGCCACCTTCGCCACAAAGCAAGTCATTTTGCAGGCTCTCGCCAGCGCTGGCACACCAGGCATGGCAAAGTTTCTTGAGCACGCCGTAACAGATCATGGCAAAGATGTCCGTGACTATGGGTGCCTTCCATTGGTGCAGGATCTCGCGTTCTAGCAAGTCATACAACTCTACAATTTCTTGGGGGTGCATTTCGGCGAAATTCCGCTTGCGGTAAGCATTGTAGGTCTTGTAGAAACGTTGTAGGAATTCCTCGACCAGACGGTCGAGATCCAAGAAATTGCGAACTAGCCGCCAACCTATGAAGGCCAGCGGCGCCCAACGGGCAATTAATCCGGTTCTGCTCTCTTGAACCGAGATTTCTATAGGTTCCTTTACTCCCATCATCTGCTCCATGAAGGCCTTGTTGGCTGCAAAACCCGGAAGCAAAGCTACGAGCCGATACCAGTTCTTGAGGTTATAGTAGACCCGGCCTTTCATCAGGCCCAACAAGTTGCGGTAGGTTGCCAGATTAGCCTTTATGACCTGCTCCGGCACACCGAGCAGAGCAGAGACTTGCTGATAGACGATGTAGTAGGCATTGCTAGCAAAGCTGAAAGTAAGAACCGAGGTAACGCCCGAATAAGATTCCGTGATATTCGAGTTGTCCCAGATGATCTCGCGGCCATTCGGCTCGAAAGTTAACGTGTCATGACCTGGATTCACCCGATCGGACCCGTCAGACGAAACAGTGGAAGAGTATCCTGGACCAAGCGTCGTGATGGGCCGTGTCTGGAGGATATGCAATTGCCCTGCGGCATAGGCCCACTCGATATCTTGTGGCGCACCGCAGGCCAGAGCTATGGTCCGACCGACCTGGGCCAGCTCCCGGACCTGGACGTCACTCAAGCATGGTACGTGACAGCGATCGACTGCCACGGGAACTATCGTCGTACCGCTGCCACGCAGCGTATCGCGAGTCACCATCTGGGTCTTTTCGGCCAGCTCGGCTCTGATCTCATCGTGGCGCACGAAAAATCCATCGGTCTCTACCAGATCGCCGACCACACCTTCACCCAAGCCATAAGCTGCACGGATGACGATTTCATCCTGTTTGCCAGAGGCGGGGTTAGCCGTGAATAATATGCCGCTTACTTCGGCTGGAACCATTTCTTGTACAATCACGGCAACCGCGACAGTGTCAGCCGTAAGTCCCTGAGCTGCCCGATAGGCCGTGATGCCAGGTGCGCGCGCTGATTCCCAGCACG
>JACQUT010000294.1 GCA_016267585.1 Cyanobacteria bacterium NC_groundwater_1444_Ag_S-0.65um_54_12 | reverse complement strand
GGACGACGTCGCCAACTTCAGCAACCAGATCCTGGAATAGTTTCTCTCGTAAGGTAGCGATACGTGAGGCCTCTTGGTGCATTACTTGCGTTGCGATTTCACATGCCTTACCCAATCCCACAATATTTGGCACTGCCAGCGTACCGCTACGCATGCCCCTTTCCTGCCCGCCGCCGTGAATCAAAGGTTGCAATTGCACGCGCGGATTCTTGCGCCGTACATAAAGCGCACCTATCCCTTTAGGTCCGTAAAGCTTATGGGCACTCAAGCTCAGCAGATCGATGTTCATGGACATCACGTCGATCGTCACCTTGCCTGCCGATTGAGCGGCATCGGTATGGAAAAGCACACCGTATTCCTTGGCAATACGACCGATTTCGGCGCTGGGCTGCAAGGTGCCGATTTCGTTATTGGCATGCATGATAGAGATCAGGATAGTGCGATCAGTTATGGCATTCTTTAGCTGGTCGATAGCGATTTGGCCATAGCTATCGGTGGGCAGGATTGTCACCTTACCACCTTTACGTTCCCAGTGAGCGCAAGTATCTAGCACTGCTGGGTGCTCAGTTGCCTGAGTAATCACATGATTACCCTTTTCTGCGTATAAGTCGCAGACACCCATGATGGCTAGATTGTCTGATTCGGTAGCGCCCGAGGTCCAGATAATTTCGGCTGGCGAGGCATTTATCAGTTTTGCTACCTGTTCCCGAGCCTTTTCTACCGCCGCTTCGGCATCCCAGCCATACCGATGACCACGCGAAGCAGCATTGCCGAATTTTTCACAGAAGTACGGCAGCATAGCCTCAAGTACGGCTGGATCCACTGGAGTGGTGGCATGATAATCTAAATAAATCATAAAGATTATTTTACGCCGTTTCCCGATTCATCGCCTATCTCGGCGGTTAATCGCCAATGATGCTGCGCAAGAAACCATCGGCGCTCTCGAGGGCGGTTCTGGCCATGGTAGCATCGATACCCTGACGGTGCATGACAACCGCCACCTTTACGCTGCCACCAGCTGCTGACAATAGTTCGTCTGCTTGGGCTGGTGTAACTGCACAAGTCATGGCCAATATGCGTCTGGCACGTGCCCGTAGCTTGGCATTGGTGGCATGGAGATCTACCATCAGGTTTCCGTAGGTTTTCCCCAGCTGGACCATGGTGCCAGTTGACAGCATATTCAGTATCAGCTTCGTTACCGTTCCAGCCTTGAGGCGGGTAGACCCGGCCAGGATTTCCGGTCCGACTAATGGTGCGATCACGTGATCAATATGTGGGCGTTCTTGACCAAGGTTGCAAGTAAGCAGCAGAGTCGCACAACCCAGCGTCTTGGCGTAACGCAGGGCACCGTCTACATAAGGGGCGCCACCGGAAGCAGATAAACCGATCACTACATCATTCGCAGTCAAGCGACGGGCTGCCATGTCTAGCTCGCCGGCTGTCGAATCATCCTCTGCTCCCTCTACTGCCTGAGTCAGTGCCGAGTACCCGCCAGCTAACACTGCTTGCACGAGTTGTGGCGGTGTCGAGAAGGTAGGCGGGCATTCGACAGCATCCAGCACTCCCAGTCGGCCCGAGGTACCTGCTCCTACATAAAATAGCTTACCGCCGCACCGCAAGCGTTCGGCAATCGAATCGATGGCTCTGGCAATTTGCGGCAGCACTTGCTCTAGTGCTTGCACGACATGGTATTCATCTTCAGCTAGCAAGGCGACCAGCTCGGCTGACTGTAACAGGTCTAGCTGAGCGGTGGCGGGATGGGTAGCTTCAGTGAGAGGCAAGACAGCCTGAAAGCTCGGCATCGTTGATTGGTACCGCAAGAGGATGCGGTGAAAATTACGGCCCGGCACGATTTTACCCAGGACTACCTCCCGGCGGGCACCGGTGGTAACTGGTACATGATTGCTCTGACCCCAGACGACACGATATGCCAGTAGTGCGAATGCTAGTGCTTCTTTGGCATCGACATCTGGCAAGATGGTGATTTCGCTAGCTGGTAGCTCGGCGCGCAAGAGCTGCAAGAGCACCGGGTTGTGGGCTCCACCGCCAGAAACCCGCAAGGCAGTGGGCAATTCTGGCAAATGTTGTCGCACTGCTTTGGCTACCGTGCCTGCCGTGAGAGCACAAGCCGTCATCAGGGTGTCTTCTGGTGATAGACCGTGGATTTGCGCTCGCGCTAACAACGTTCGGGTGAACGGTTCGCCAAACAGTTCCCTCCCGGTAGATTTGGGTGGCGGGTGATCAAAATACGGCATTGCTATCAGCTCCTGCAGCAAAGCTTCGTGAATATGACCTTTTACCGCATGGCAGCCGTCACGATCGTAGGGCTCATGCCAAAAATGCTGACAGAGAGCATCCATGATCATGTTGCCCGGACCGGTGTCAAAGGCTAACGAAGCCTTGGTCAAAGGTGGTTCATGCTGCTGGGTTGGCACTTTTGCTAGTAGTGTAATATTGGCTATGCCGCCGATATTCAAAAGTGCAATGGTGCGATCTGGCTCAGCATAAAGTTCCTGATCGACATAGGGCACTAGCGGGGCTCCTTGGCCACCGGCGGCAATATCAGCTGGTCGGAAGTCAGCTACCGTAGTAATCCCGGTCCGCTCCGCCAAAACTGCTGCTTCCCCGAGCTGGATCGAAGCTTTTCCTGGTTCATGCCAGATAGTCAGTCCATGTGATCCAATGAGATCTATCGCACTTGGCGCTATCCCTGCAGTTTGTAAAAGCTTCAGGGTACTTTCGGCCAGAAATTCGCCGATACGCATGTCAAGAATCCCTAACTGGGCCAGGCTTGTTCCACGTATGGCGGCAAGAATATCTTGGCGCAGCGTTGCCGGCAACGGAAAGGTGACGAAATGCCGCAATTGCCATCGTGTCCGTTGTTTTTCTTCCCAAAAGTCCACCAGCGCTACATCTACCCCGTCGAGCGAAGTGCCGGACATCAGACCTATGACAGTTAATTTCTTATGCATGTTGGAGCTATTCCTGATTTTGCTACGGTACCAGCGGGGTCCCAGCTTGTTGTTTTCTTAACGTCAGCTGATAGGGCTTTTATTCTAAATAAATCTTTAGTCGTTGCAGCAAAACCTATTATGCGGCATGATTTGCCGCAGGAGCCATGACTGCCGCACAGACGATCTTAGTGGAGCTTTGGTCACCCAGCCGGGCCAAGCAGGAGATCTTTCGCCGCCTGCAGCGAGAAATCAGGCGTTTGCCAGCGGTAGTCTTTAGCGCGTCAGCTTGGTCATTGACGGTGGCTGACGGGAGATGGAAGTTAATAATTCCGCTGCTGGGACGGACTGTAGCATTGCCGATTCTGGTACCGCCGGCGCAGGCAGCAATTTTGCAGCAACTCCTGGTTCATGGTCTTCCGCTAGAGGGGCGTCTTTTCGATCGTTGCGGTCGCTGGTTTTTTGCCGCCCGGTATCTGAATGCTGCTTTGCCAGCTCCCGATGCTATCGCGATCGGCGTCGATCTGGGTAAAGCGATGCGGGCAGTGGCCTATGAACCAGTGCAGGGGCGTAGGTTATTTATTAGTGGCCGACGCGATCGCGTCATCGAGGCCAATTATTTGCGGAAAATTTGCCAGCTGCAGCAAAAAGGCGCCCGTCGTACGGTCAAGCGTCTAGCGGCCAAACTGGAGCGCTTCCGTTGCCAGAGCGATCGCGAGGTAGCTATTGCCCTGGTGCGTTTTGCCCGCTCCTTTGCGCGGCCGATTCTTAAATTTGAAGCTGCCTACAGCCCCAGCAAATATCAAAAAGGCGAATATTTTACTAAGGATGAAGAGGTACGGCGTTTTCGCCGCATCATTCGCATGGTAGCCAGGCGGGCAGAGCCCGCAAAAATAGCCGTTGCAGCAGTGACAGATCGCTACAGCAGTCTGCGCTGTTCTAGCTGCGGCACTTTGGCAACTGGCCAGCGCAAGGGTACAAAATTTGCGTGCTCTTGTGGTTTTCGCGCGCATGCAGATTTGAACGCGGCGCGTAACCTGGCCCAAACCGCGATCTGGCAGGGAACCCTCCAGTTCGCCCCCGCCAGGTATAATCCTGGCGGGCAGGCCGACGGCACGGCTATATCCCCGTCATGGTCTCGTTACAAGGGTGAGACCATGCTCGGTGGAAGTGCTTGCCAGCAGGCACATGCCGCTGATAACACTACATCCACCCTTGCTGCAACAAATTCCTGCAAGGAGGAACACCAAATGGCGAGCATCGTGAAGGATCTAACCGAGTCTACCAGCAACTTCATGATTGGCACCCTCGATAACGTCAAATCTTATGTAGACAAGACGTCCGAGGAATTGAGCAAGGTTGATGTGATCAACGTTACCCGGCACATCCTCGACACCGCTCTTGACGGCGCCAAAAATGTCGTCAAATCGGCTGCTGAGCCCTCTGGTCTGGATACTTTCGGCAAATTGCGTGCTTTTGCCGACGGTTCCCTGGAGGCAACCCGCCAAGTGGTTAACGTGATCGCGGAGGAAGGCAAGAAAGCCGATGTGTTTGGCTTGACTACTCGCCTTACTCTGGAAGGATTGAATGCTATTCGTGCCGAGGTTGATCTCGGCATCGAGACGAGCAAATCCTTGGCTAACCGTCTTGCTCCGTTGGCTACATCGGCTAAACCGGTGATTACCCGGCCACCGCAGGTGACGCGGGTCGAGATCGAGCACGAAAAGCCAGCCAAGAGCAGCACCAAATCCCCTAGCTAACTGCGTTAGGGCTGCCAGTGGCTATTTGGGCCCGGGAGTTCCCGGGCCCAAATGTCGTAATACCTCTAGCGCCAGATCTTGTTGAATCGCTGCGATAGAGCGATTGGCGGCAATTATCTTGACGCGTCGGGGAGCTTCGGCTGCAATTGCCAGAAATCCTGCTCTTACGCGCCGGTGAAAGGCCAGAGTTTCATTCTCCATACGATCGCGGTTGCCGCGAGTTTCCACCCGGGCCAAACCTAGTACTGGATCAAGATCTAGTAACAGTGTCAGATCGGGTGCGCGTCCGCCAGTAGCCAATTGATTGGCGGTTTCTACTAGCTGGCGCGGGAGGTCGCGACCAAAGGCTTGATAGGCCAGCAGTGAATCAGCATGACGATCGCAGATGACTACCTTGCCTTCAGACAAGGCTGGCTCTACCATCATGGCCAGATGTTGGGCACGATCGGCAGCATAGAGTAGCAGTTCAGCTGCTGGCGCGATTAGCCAGGAAGGATCGAGTAATAGCTCGCGGATGCGCTCACCTAGTGCGGTGCCGCCAGGCTCCCTGGTGGTGAGCACAGCGAATCCTAGTTCGGTTAGTGCTTTGGCCAAGAGCTGTTGCTGGGTGGATTTACCAGATCCTTCGATCCCCTCTAGCGTTATAAAGAAGCCTTTGGATAGATTAGCTAGCATTGGGCGATACCACAACAGCAGGAAGTTTTACTGGCAAGAAATCGCTGGCCGTTGCAGCACCAGGTAAGGTTAGCGAAGAACCAGTTCCGGCAACCGGTGGTTTGGTAAACGGTATGACTAGATTAGTTGGCGAGGCTGCCGGGGTGCTGTATTCCGGAGCCGGTAAAGGCAATACCGGCCACTGGCGCGTGCCAGTGGACATCAGGTCATGCCAAATTCGAGCGGCAATTCGACCACCGAATGCTCCTTGGCGCATGGGACGCCGATCGTCATTACCTACCCAGACTGCTACACAGAGTTGCGGTACGAAGCCCACAAACCAGGCATCGCGAAAATCGGAGGTAGTACCGGTTTTGCCGGCAGCTGGGCGAGCGATCCCTTGCCTAGCTGCTGTGCCACGCGTCAATACACCGGTCAATACATCCACCAATAGGACAGTGGCTCTTGGATCGGCTACCTGGCGGCTTTGCGCTGCCGGTTGCTCGAGAACTTGGCCAGTTGTTGTCTTGACAGTAGTGTAGATACTAGGCTGCACCCAGGTGCCGCCGTTGGCGATAGTCGCATAAGCCACTGTCATCTCTAGCGGAGTTACAGCAGACGAACCTAGCGCCAGAGTCAAATCTGCCGCTAGCGGGGATCTGATACCCAGCGCGCGTGCCAGCTCGATTAATTTAGCAATGCCAACTTCCTGCAACAAGTTAACTGCTATGACATTGACCGATTGCTCCAGCGCCGCACGGAG
>JACQUT010000293.1 GCA_016267585.1 Cyanobacteria bacterium NC_groundwater_1444_Ag_S-0.65um_54_12 | reverse complement strand
GTTCAACAGTCCCACCTCGTAATCGTCAGCTCGTCCAAGAAGCCGCGCTCCAGCCAAAATCGGAATGGGATATCTGTGGAGGTGTAGGCCTCGTTCTGTCCGCTGGACAGCAGTATGTTCGGCTCGATGGTCAGCCGATTTGCTTCAACTTGCCTGATACTCGCATTCCTTCTGGTGCGGTTGCCGGTCCTGCTAGTCTCGTCCGGAACCTGCTTGAAGGCATCCGAGAGAAACAGACAGAATAAGGTCGGATTGGAATGGTAATCTGGATTACTGGACTATCCGGGGCAGGGAAGTCCTCAATCGCCAGAACGGTGATAAAGGAGTTCAGAAACAGTGAGATTCTGGCTTTGTTGCTGGATGGCGACGATGTCAGGTCAGCGATCGCCGACCCAAACCTGGGATACGATCGCAATTGCCGTCTGACGAACGCCTATCGGCTGTCTCGTCTTGCCAATCTTGTCGAAAAACAAGGCATCCTCGTCGTAGTGGCGACGATGTCGCTTTTCCATGAGATCCATCGGTGGAATCGGGAGAATTTCAGTGAGTATATCGAGGTATACGTCAAAGTCAATCATTCGGTACTGGAACAACGGGATGCTCGGAATCTTTATAGTCGCGCAGCCAGAGGGGAAGTCACGAGCGTCGTTGGAGTTCATCTTGAATACGATGAACCGATCCAACCGCATCTGATAATCGAAAACAACGAGCCAGTCGAGGATTTCACGGTATTCGGACGCAAGATTATTCAACTAGCCTTTGGCAAGGCTGGCTGATCCGATGTTTTCACGAGTAAAGCTCAAACAAGCATATCAAATACTATCAATTGCCATCACGCCACTTGCTTTTATTAGCATCTTGCTTGGAGTCAGCATATTAGCTCTACTTGGACGCAAGAAAAGCGAGAAATCACAACTGCCTCGCCTTGTTTGGGGACCTTATCCCATTATAAACAACAAGTACTGGTCGAAGGCCATGAATAAGACGGGATATTGCTCAACCACGCTAATGTATCCATATTATTCGTCTATTAATCGATCTGATGACTTCGATTGTTATCTGGTCGATCCCAACAAACTGGTAAATCTATCAAATGCAATAAAGATACTATTTGCACCTTATCTAGCCTTTTTGTTTGCTGTGAGGAATTTTGACATATTTCATCATCCCTATTTCGGAGGATTCTTGAGCCGAACTACATTGTGGCGCTGCGAAGCATTCCTCCTGAAACTCGCTGGAAAGAAGATCGTCATATTACCCTACGGATCGGATATCTATCGGTACTCTCGGATTGTCGACCCCTGTCTTCGACATGCTCTCCTGCTCTCGTATCCCGCTGCAGCCAAAAATGAGCCAGACATTGAGCAACGAGTAAGCTACTGGAACAAGCATGCTG
The DNA here is from genome assembly GCA_016267585.1 of Cyanobacteria bacterium NC_groundwater_1444_Ag_S-0.65um_54_12. Lineage (GTDB taxonomy): Bacteria > Cyanobacteriota > Sericytochromatia > S15B-MN24 > VGJW01 > JACQUT01. The sequence goes on along the minus strand of JACQUT010000293.1, from coordinate 2,859 downwards.
ATGTTGTGGTCACCGGCTTCATAATAGATGGGACAGGAAGGTGGGATCTTCTGCCCTTCAGCTACGTAACGATCGACACCGATCAATGGAAACCTCGAATCTCATACAGCCTGCATGACGGAAAATCTGGGGTAGTAAAAGTAGTTCACGCGCCAAATCACCGGGGATTCAAAGGAACCGAGTTCCTGATCCATGCAGTCGAGACACTGCAAGCTGAAGGACTGAAAGTAGAGCTAATCCTCTTGGAAGGCGTTCAGAACGAGGAAGTGCGGCGTGTTCTGGCAGAGGAAGCGGATATCCTGGCAGAGCAGTTCATTGCCACAGGATATGCACTGAGTGGAATCGAAGGCATGGCAAGCGGCCTGCCTGTCATGTCCAACCTGGGAAACGAAAGCTATACCAGATTGTTTTATCGCTACTCATATTTGAGCGAGTGTCCGGTGCTGTCTACTACTCCCGAGATCCTTCAGGAACATCTCAGAATTCTCGTCACGAAACCAGCACTTCGCGAAGTGCTCGGACGTGCTGGCCGCGCCTATGTCGAGAAATACCATTCGGAAGCCACTGCCCAGTATATGTTCGGAGCCATTTACGAAAAGATTTGGTTTGGGAAAGACGTAGATCTGATGAACCTCTTCCATCCTATCAGTTCCAAATTCAATCGTCGAAAGCCCATGGTAGCTCACCCCTTGCAAGAGAATCTGCCGAGTTCAGAGAAGAGATTCAAAACGCTGCCATCCGATATTGGTATCAAGAGTCTTTAATATCCGTGATACAGCGCTCTTTCTCTGCCCTGTTGAAGGACATCTTTATTTACGGGATCGGCGATCTTTTTCTGAAGGGATCCATCTTCATCACCATGCCGATCCTCACCCGACTTTTTTCCCCGGAAGAATATGGAACCTGGGGAGTTCTGAATACGATCGTCGGAATCATGACCATGATTCTCATTCTGGGGGCGGATTCTGCATACTCGCGTTATTACTTTGAATACCGGTCGCAAAGCGAACGCCAGAGATTGACTTCGACTTGCTTGATATTCCTGGTTATCTGGACTTTTTTGGGGGTACTGGTAGCTCTCCTTTCGGTCAGGCAGATATCGTTATTGGTGTTCCAGACCAGCAACCATTGGCATTTGCTAGCTATTGCGTTGCCCGGAATCCCAATCGCCTTGCTCAACCTGATTTGCAGCCAAGCTTTAAGAAATCAGTTCAAGGCACGGTTGTATGCTGTTCTGAACCTCGTGAGCGGGTTAGTTGGCATCTTATTTACCATCATCGGCGTACTTTTTGGAGGGCTCTCGGGCATCCTCGTAGGAACGGTGCTCTCCGCTGTTGTTATGTTGCCAGTACGACTGTTCTCGATCCGACAGCTACTGATCTTGACTTTCTCATGGCAAGACCTCGGATTCTTGCTCCGGTACGGTGTACCGCTGGTACCTGCATCCATTGCTTACTGGGTATTTCAAGGTTCCGATAGAATTTTGCTCGGAAGGCTCTCATCTCTTGAGCAAGTAGGATTATTCACTGTAGCCGCAACGATTTCGGGAATCCTCTACATGCTTTCAGGGGTTTTCAGTACGGCATGGAATCCACATGCGATATATATCCATGAGTCCGAGCCCGACCGAGCCCCGGTTGTTTTTGGGCAGATGCTGCGGTATATAATCGTCTGCTTCGGAGGTCTAGCGGTGGTACTGAGCGTTTTCGCTCCTGAATTGACCGGATTGCTTTCGGATAAGCGATATGTTCAGGCCGCCGCGGCAGTGGGGCCATTGACGCTGGCAATGGTGGCGCAGGCATCCATACAGGTGACGGCGTCGGGGATTTCGCTACAGAAGAAAACCCACTACATCATGGTTTTATCCTGGCTCGCGGCGTTTGCTAATCTGGCTTTGAACATAGTCCTAATGCCGAAATGGGGAATGATTGCCGCAGCATGGTCAACCGCGGTAGCCTATTTGCTTCTTTCGGTATCATATTTCACCGTGTCGCAGCGGCTTTGGCCCATCATTTACAGCAAGGCGAAACTCGGCATCGCGATTGCTCTGGTCGGTGGCTACACGGTCTTCAGTGCCCATTTCCCGGAGCTCGGGCTTGCCGTAGGGATCATGATCAAGCTCTGTTACTGTGCGAGTTTCGTGATCCTGTTATTCTTGTCCGGGGTATTGAGTCAGCAAGAGTGGCAATATCTCATTCGTTTCAGTTTTAGAAACCTGACGAGACGTTTGAATTGAAAGGGTCATATGGAAACCTGCATCGTGACCGGGGCAGCCGGACTGGTCGGCGCTCAGTTGCTGCGAGCCCCGGGATCTGATTGGGAAGTAATCGGCATCTCGCGCCGAGAGCTCGGATCCGATCTCGATTCAGCTCGGATCCGACATCTGCCCATAGACCTTGCCCGACACTGGGACATCAGCTGTCTGCCCAGGCGAGCCGACGTGGTCATTCACTTGGCCCAGTCGGAACATTTCCGAGAATTCCCTTCCTATGCCGAGGAGATATTCCAGGTCAACACTTTCAGTACCTTGCGCTTGCTCGATTATGCACGCCGTGCTGGCGTTCGTACCTTTGTTCTGGCCTCTTCCGGCGGAATCTACGGGCATGGGAATCAGGAATTCACCGAAGAGGGGGAAGTTTCCGCTCCGGGCGATCTCAGTTATTACCTGGGTACCAAGTTAGGTTCTGAAGTCTTGGCCGAAAGTTATACGCCGTATCTGACTGTGATCGTCCTGCGCTTTTTCTTCGTTTACGGGCCGGGACAGCGAAAGGAGATGCTAATTCCACGCTTGATCCAGTCAGTGCGTGAAGGCTCTCCCATCACCCTCCAGGGCGAGAATGGGATCCGGATCAACCCCAT
>JACQUT010000292.1 GCA_016267585.1 Cyanobacteria bacterium NC_groundwater_1444_Ag_S-0.65um_54_12 | reverse complement strand
ATGTAGTAGTAACTGAATCATGGCTGACCTTGCTGCTGCGTTGCTTCGTCGTAGATCCGCGAATCGGCATAGTAGGCCCACGGTCCAATCGCGTCGCCAGTAGCCAGCAAGTAGCGGAGGCGAATTATCCTAGCCTGTCAGCCATGCATGACTTTGCCCGCCAGCGCCGCCGGCGCTGTGCCGGACAGGGCTTTTTTACGGATATCGTAATTGGCTTTGCCCTGCTGGCGCGCTCTGCGGTGGTTCGCAAGATTGGTGGTCTAGACCCGACCTTTGGCATAGGCAATTTCGAAGATGACGACTTTTGTTTGCGTGCCCAGCTGGCTGGTTATCGCATCTGGGTCGCCGACGATGTTTTTTTGCATCATTTCGGCTCGGTTACTTTCAAGAGCAAACACTATGATTATGATTGGCTAATAACGGAGAACAGTGGCAAATTTGGTGAAAAGTGGCGTTGCCTGGTGCCACCAGGCTTCCGGCCACAATTGCAAGCGCTGGCAGCTTTGTGGCAAGAAAAGATCCGACCGGAAGACCTACTCATTCCCTTGCCAGCGCCTGCCACGGTACCCTTGGTAGTCGAGCCACTGACCATCGAAGGACTGAAAGACCGCAATCTCTTACTGCTGCCAGATTGGGACTCGCCAGTCGCTAGCTGGGAATCAGTGGTGTTGCATTATGCTAAAACTTTTGCCGCTGCGGCCAGCGTGACGCTCATTGTCCCGGCAGCTCCCCCGCATGCGCTAGAACGGCTGACCAAAATCCTGGAAGAAGCAGTGCCGCAAGGCGAGACTCCTGATGTATTGGCGATAGAAAGAGCTGAACCCTTGTTCAATTTGGTTGCTGCCGCGCAAGGCATCGTGCTGGTAGGCGGACCGCATGATGCCGAATTACGGCATTTAGCCTGTATACTGGCCAAGCCGGTCATGGAGTTTCCGGACGGTCCGGTGTTGGCCCGGTGGGCGTCCGGCGGCTGAACTGATCGGGGAAAATGACGTTGCAAGCAAGATCCATCCTGGTTACCGGCGGAACCGGATCGTTTGGCAAGAAGTTTGTCGAAACCATCCTGACCCGCTTCCCCGAAATAGTCCGAGTGGTAGTCTTTTCCCGGGATGAACTCAAGCAGTTCGAGATGGCGCAAGAGTTTTCGCCACGCCGCTTTCCGCAGATCCGTTACTTTATCGGTGACGTTCGCGACAAGGCTCGGCTGGGGCGCGCACTGGAAGGCATCGATCTGGTGGTGCATGCCGCGGCCCTCAAGCACGTGCCCGTGGCCGAGTACAATCCCTTCGAGTGTATCCAGACCAATGTGCTCGGTGCCCAGAACCTGATCGAAGCATGCCTCGATAATGGGGTGCGGAAAGTCGTAGCCCTCAGCACTGACAAGGCCGCTGCCCCGATCAATCTTTACGGAGCTACCAAGCTCTGTTCGGACAAGCTGTTCGTGGCTGCCAACAACATGAAGGGCAAGCGAGTTATTCAATTTTCAGTGGTGCGTTACGGTAACGTCATGGGCAGCCGTGGCAGCGTGATTCCCTACTTTCTAAAGAAACGCCACGAAGGAGTGTTGCCGATCACCGACCCGCGTATGACGCGCTTCAATATCACCCTGCTAGAAGGCGTGCAGCTGGTCCTCGCTGCCCTGGACCTCATGTGGGGCGGTGAGATTTTCGTGCCAAAGATCCCCAGTTACCGGATCTGCGATGTGGCCGCTGCGATCGCCCCCGCATGCCGGCAAGAAATCGTCGGGCTCCGTCCCGGAGAGAAGCTCCACGAGGAGATGATCACCGAAACCGATGCCCTCAATACCATAGAGTTCGGGAAATACTTCGTCATCCTGCCAGCGTTGCCGCTTTGGGATGTCGCGGAGTTCATGGCCGTGCACCAGGGGCATTATTGCCAGCCCGGATTCAATTACCATAGCGGTACCAACCCGGATTTTCTGACCGTGGAACAACTTAGAGAGCTCATCAGGGAACATGTCGATCCAACCTTTCATCCCCTACGGCCACCAGTGGCTTGATGATGGCGACATCTCGGCCGTCAGCGCGGCTCTGCAGTCGGACTGGTTGACGCAAGGGCCATTGATAGCCGAGTTCGAACGAGCGCTCGCGCGGCGCTGCGGCGCCAAATTCGCCGTGGCCGTCGCCAACGGCACTGCGGCCCTGCATCTCGCGGCTCTGGCAGCAGGCTTTGGCCCAGGCGATGAGGTCATCACGTCGCCCATTACCTTTGTCGCTTCCGCCAACTGCCTCCTCTACACCGGTGCCTGCCCCGGCTTCGCTGACATCGATCCGGTGACCTACTGCCTTGACCCCGCCTCGGTTCGGCGGCGCATCACGCCGGCGACCCGGGGGCTGATCCCGGTCCATTTTGCTGGCCAGCCGTGTGACATGTCAGAATTAGGGAAAATAGCCCGGGAACACGAACTTCTGGTCATCGAGGATGCTGCGCATGCCATCGGCGCCAGTTACCAGCTAAATGGCCAAAACAACCTTGTTGGCTCATGTGCCCACAGCGCCATGACCATCTTCTCATTCCATCCGGTCAAGCACATCACGTCGGGTGAGGGTGGAGCAGTGACCACCAACTCGTCTGAATTATACGAGAAGCTGTTATTGCTGCGGAACCACGGCATCGCCCGTGATCCCGGTCGACTCGAGCGATATGACGGGCCCTGGTACTACGAGATGCAGGAGTTGGGCTTCAATTACCGCATCACGGATTTTCAATGCGCTCTCGGACTCCAGCAGCTCGAACGTCTGACTGCTTTCATCGAACGCCGTCTGGCAATATCTGCTGCCTATGACGAAGCATTTCGGGCCATGCCTGAACTGATTATCCCGGTGATCCGCCCGGGCGCGTTTTCTTCATATCACCTCTATGTTCTACAATTGCGCACAATTGACCGGGCGCAAGCTTTCGATCAGCTGCGGGAACAAGGGCTAGGCGTCAATGTTCATTATATTCCGGTTCATCTGCAACCCTATTACGCTCGGAAGTTCGGCTACCTGCCGGGTGACTTTCCGGAAGCTGAGCGCTACTATGCCCGGGCCATTTCGCTCCCTATCTTCCCGCGCATGAACGATGACGACGTGCGCCGCGTCATCCGGGCCATCCAGCGTACCGTCGCGGAGCTTTCGCCATGAGAGTGGTTGCCATCATCCAGGCCCGCATGGGCTCCACGCGGCTGCCAGGCAAGGTACTGCTGGCGCTGGGCGGTCAGACGGTCCTCGCCCATGTCATCGCACGAGTTCAGGCGGCGCCGGTGGCGGATATCGTCGTGGCTACCACGGTCTGTCCTTCCGATGATGTGGTGGTGGAAGAAGCCAAGCGCTGCGGCGCGCGCTGGTTTCGGGGCAGCGAAGATGACGTCCTGGCCCGGTATCACCTGGCAGCGCAGCAAAGTGGCGCCCGTGTGGTGTTACGGGTGACAGCCGACTGTCCGTTGCTCGATCCAGGCGTGCTGGGAACGCTAATAGAGACCTTCGTCGCCCAGCTGGGCGCTGGAGTAGATTATGCCAGCAACACGCTGCAGCGGACCTATCCGCGGGGTCTCGATGCGGAAGTGTTCACGGCGGCTGCCCTCGAAACCGCTTTCTTGCAGGCTACCAAGCCGCACGAGCGGGAACATGTCACCCCCTATCTCTACCAGCACCCCGAGCTATTCCGGTTATATCACCTGGTAAATGACGTTGACCTCTCGCACCACCGCTGGACCCTGGACACTTTGGAGGATTTCCAGTTGCTCGACGCTATCTTTCGTGCCCTGGCGGGCGGGCCCATCACTACCCAGCGGGTGCTCGCGTACCTGGATCGGCATCCCGAGCTGGTGAGGCTGAATGCCCACGTCGCGCAGAAGAAGCTGGAGGCAAACGGTTGAAGATCCTGGTACGCGCCGACGCTTCCCACCAGATGGGCGTCGGTCACGTATTCCGCTGCCTCGCCCTGGCCGAGGCACTGCGGGAAAGCGGGTCAGCAGTGACGTTCGTCTGTCGCGAGCTGCCTGGTAACCTTTGCGGCTTCCTGGAAGCTCGGGGTACCGTGAGGGTTTGGCGCTTGCCGCGGCCAAACCAGGAGCTGATATCTACTACTGCAGATTTGCCACATGCCGCCTGGCTGGGGGTGGATCAACAGACTGATGCGCAGCAGGTGCTAGATCTGCTGAAAGCAGAATCCGCAGCACCCATGGCGGATTGGCTGATCGTCGACCACTATGCTCTCGATCGGACCTGGGAGCGCAGCTTGCGCCCGGCGGTGCGGCATCTGATGGCGATCGACGACGTGGCCGATCGCTTTCATGAAGTCGAGCTGTTGCTGGACCAAAATATCTGGGCAAATCCCGCGGAACGCTATCGACAGCTCGTGCATGACGATTGCCAGCTCCTGCTCGGTACCCGGTTCGCGTTGCTACGGCCCGAGTTCGCAGCCGCCCGGGCGACCAGGGCGAAGCGAGATGGTTCCGTCCGGCGGGTTCTGGTGTGCTTCGGCGGCACTGACGCCACTGACGAGACCGCCAAGGCATTGGCAGCACTGCGGCGGATTGGCAGACCAGATTTGACTATCGCTGTCGTGGTCGGTGCCCAGAACCAGCAGCGTCAGGAAATCGCAGATCAGGTAGCTGAGCTGCCTGGTGCTAGCTTGTATGTACAAGCCGACCAGATGGCCGAACTCATGGCATGTGCCGATCTGGCCATCGGAGCCGGCGGTTCGACTACCTGGGAACGTTGTTGCATGGGCCTGCCCGCGTTGATCATCGCGGTGGCACGCAACCAGGAAGGAATTGTCGAAGCTTGCAATTCCCATGGTGCCGGGATCTATCTCGGTACAGCCAGCGCGGTCACCGTGAGCGGGCTGCAGCAGGCAATCGAGGATTTGCTAGGCTCCCCGGTGAAAGTACAGCGACTGGCTGAACGTGCTGCCATGCTGGTTGATGGTCGGGGAACTGACCGGGTAATAGCAGCCATGGAAGGACGAAGTTAATGAAGGTGCTCTTGTTGGGTCCGCCGCGGCAGACGCTGATCGATTTCCTTGAATGCCAGGGAGACGAGGTGGTAACGTGCGAGGCACCCATAACCGGTAGCCAGCTCGCTACCATGGGCATGGAATTCCTGATAAGCTACGGCTACCGCCACATCTTGCAGGCAGAGCTGCTCGACAGATTTCCGAGCCGAGCCATCAATCTTCACATTTCTCTGCTGCCCTGGAACCGGGGGGCTGATCCCAATCTCTGGAGCTTCCTCGAGGATACCCCCAAGGGTGTAACTATTCACTACCTCGATCCAGGCATAGATACCGGAGCTATCCTGGCACAGCGAGCAGTCGCGTTTAGCCCGGATGACACGCTGCGAACCAGTTACGAGGCACTCTCGGTTGCCATTGCTGAGCTTTTTCGCGAATCCTGGCCAGCCATACGATCCGGAACTGCGATTGCAACACCACAGCCACCCGGCGGATCGACCCATCGTCTGAAGTCTAAAGCAGCATATGCCTCGCTGCTGACCGCTGGATGGGATACCCCGGTGCGCCAGCTAATCGGAGCCGCGCGCTGCCAGGAAACAAACCATGTCTGAGATTGCGATCGCCCACCGCCCGATCGGACCGAAACATCCGCCATTCATCATCGCGGAGCTGTCCGGCAATCATAACCAATCGCTCGAACGTGCCCTGAAAATCGTGGAGGCGGCTGCCGCTGCCGGTGCGACCGCGGTCAAGCTCCAGACCTACACTGCCGATACCATGACAATTGATCTGAACGAGGGTGATTTCTTCATAGACGATCCAGAGAGCCTGTGGAAAGGTACCTCGCTCTACCAGCTTTACCAGCAGGCCAGCACACCATGGGACTGGCACCGTCCGATTTTCGACCGTTGCCGGGACCGGGGTATGATCTGCTTCAGCACCCCCTTCGACGCCACGGCGGTGGAATTGCTCGAAGCCCTGGGTGCACCGGCTTACAAGATCGCTTCCTTCGAAAACACGGACCTGCCACTCATACGGCGGGTGGCGTCGACTGGCAAGCCTCTGCTCATCTCGACGGGAATGGCCACCATGGCCGAGCTGGACGAAGCGGTACAGACAGCGCGACAAGCCGGTTGCCAGGATCTTATCCTGCTCAAGTGCACCAGTAGCTACCCGGCCACGCCGGAGGACACGCATCTACTGACCATCCCCCACATGCGTGATCTCTTCGGGGTGCCGGTCGGCCTCTCTGATCACACCATGGGAATAGGGGTGGCGGTGGCAAGCGTCGCCCTGGGTGCCATGGTCATCGAGAAGCACTTCACCATGTCTCGGGCCGACGGGGGAGTCGATGCGGCATTCTCGCTGGAGCCGTCAGAGCTCGCGGCGCTGGTGACCGAGAGCACCAGGGCCTGGCAATCGTTGGGCCGGATACACTACGGCCTGACCGAGCGCGAGCTGGCAGCTAAACGGTTTCGTCGCTCGCTGTATGTGGCCCAGGATATGCGATCCGGAGAGGTCTTCACGAAGGCGAACCTCCGGGCGATCCGCCCAGGCTTTGGCCTGGCCCCCAAATACTATGAGTTACTGCTGGGTAAGAAAGTCAGATATGATGTCAAGAGGGGCACTCCGGTAAGCTGGGAATTGCTCGGCTGATGGTGCCTGACCGGGAGCTAGAAGTTGAATTCAAAGCTAGATAGTCAAATAGCCACCTGGAAAGAGCAGGTCTGGCAAAATCAGGGGATTGCGCAGCGCTATCAGGTCAACATATATAACGATAGTTTCGTCACCACGCTGAAGAATCTGCGCGAGATCGCCTTGGCCATCCAGTATTCACGTGGCCGGGTGCTGGATGCCGGTGCCGGCACGGGACGATTCACTATTCCCCTCTACGACGCCGGCTTTGACGTCACCGGTCTCGACATCTCGGCCGAAATGCTCGATGTCGCTCGCCAGGCGGCAGGAGTTCGCCCCATTCCGTTCATCGCGGGATCGGTATTCGAGCTGCCCTACGAGGCCGCGAGCTTTGACACTATAGTATCGATCACGGTCGTACCGCATTTCCCGCAATGGACGGATATCTTGCGGGAATATGCCCGCGTCTTGCGCCCGGGCGGTCGCATGATATTCAACATGTGCAGCTTACCCAACGTGATCTGGGCCAATCGCAATGGTTTGCGGCATGGGGCCATGGCGCACCCCAAAGATCCCAACTACTACCAGGCCGAGGTTGATCTGCCGGACGTCAGTGCTGCTCTGGCGCGAGCTGGTGCCGTGGTCACCCAGATAGTCCCTTACGACAGCTTCAATCATAACTATCTCCTGCGCGAAGCGCTGGGCACCAGCAACGATACCGTGATGGCCGAGTTAGAACATGTCTTTCGCTGGCCGGGCGCGCTAGAACTCTGGGCCTACGTCGAGCAAACGGTACTGCCTTGTCTACCCATCACGGTGTCGTACGGTTACCTGGTAATAGCCGAAGTGCCAGGTGATGACGGTACCCAGTCCACTCCGTGGGTACCACCCCCGGCGCTGGAGCTCGACGGCAGTTCGCCAGAGCACCGCTCAAGCTACCTCGCCCAGAGAGGGGATCCCCTGCGGCGCGCAGCGCCGGGGGAGAGTGGGCGAGGTAGCTTGAGCGGTGCTCTAACTACCAGGGTCCTGCGCCGGATGATGGGCAATCCCGAGTTTGACGCTTTCTATCAGGGCTTGCAGGTCAGAATGCAGCCGGAGGGCGCGCCGAAGCTGATAGCTGCGCTAAATGAGCTCGTCGGGCCGTACTTGCCAGTTCCGGTTGACTTCATGGCCCTGTTGAGCCCTTATCATCAGGCGCGAGTGCTCGATCAAGTTGCCTGGCGCTGGGCGCAAGGGTGGTACCAGCGTTCGCCGAACGGGACTTTCGACCGTCGCGGTACAGCGTTCGCTCCGTTGCTGGAGTACGAGGTCCTGAACCATCTTACCCGGGTGCTGCGTCCGCTCGTAGGAGGCGACTGGTGAACGTGAACTCTCGTAAGCCCATCGTACTGATTTCCGCCCACACGGCACATGCTGGCTTGATCCGGGCGCTCGAAACCCAGGGAGCATATCGGGTGATCGTGCTGGGGAGTCCGGAATTCGCCACCTACTGGAATGCGGCTCGCCAGTCCGTCAACCTTGCCGAACTGAACGGTAGTTTGCAGCACTGGATCGGGGAAATTATTTCTGCCCGGCCGTTTTACCTGTCGGGACGCGATCTGACCGCTGAGCTGGCGCCCAGCTGGGGAGCCATGTTATTGCAAAGCTTTCCGGGCCTCTGGGTGCTGGCCGAGGCATTCGAGCGTCTGCATCGCGCCGGACCGATCCGGGCCGTAGTGGTTCACAACGACGTGGCGCCCAATCTGCGCGTCCTGATTGCCGTGGCCGCGCGCCATCACATTCCCACTATTCATTTGCCGCACGGGATAGAGCTTGGCCGTTTCCCGTTGACTGATTTCGACGACCTGATCCGGACCACGGTAGTGTGCGCCCCGGGGCCCTACACCCGGGACTGGTACCTCAAGAATCCGCGGAACAGCGCTGAACAGATCATTATCACCGGGCGTCCGGAGTGGGATATCTTTTATCGCGCGGCGTCCCTGGACCGCGACATGGCGCGTCGGGCTCTAGGTATCGACCTTTCCGCCGCGCCAGTGGTCGGGTTCGCCGGTAGCTGGGCCCATACCCTGACTACCTTCGACCTTTCTGGCATGATGCGCGAAGCCTTCCGCGCATTCCTGGCAGGAATTGCACAGCTCGGCCCGGCCATGCCGCTCGTGATGGTCCGTCCCCATCCCGGACATAAAGTATTGAACGATTTCGGGCCGGAGTGGCATCGGCAGATCGCCGCGGCGGTCGGTGTTCCGATCATGGTGCCGGACGTTCCCCAAGAGACTTTCCTGGCGGCTGCCGATCTGGTGGTGGGACTGGACAGCAATTTCCTGGTGGTCGCGCTGCTAGCCCAGCGTCTGGCGCTATCCATTGTCTGGCCGCAACCCGGGACGGGGACGCGCTCCGGTTACGAGGGTCAGGCCGGCATCGCCACCTGTCAGCCTGACCCGGATTCTATAGGCAGAGCGCTGCGTTCGTGTTTGCATGACGAGGCTTTTCGCGATCGCCTGGCAACTGGCCGCGCTGCCACGCTGGAAGAACTCAATGCCGCAGGCGAAGGATGCGCCACCGAGCGCGTGGTCCAGGTCATCATTGACCGAGCCGAGCGCGCTTCCGCTGTCGGAAGCGTACCGGAAGGTGGTTATTACGGCCGCATCAATCAGCGGCTAGCTGACATGGTTCCAGCCACTGCCAAGCGTATACTGGAGGTAGGCTGCGCTGCCGGATATCTGGGAGCATGGCTAAAGGAGCAGGATCCGGAGCGCGCGGTGATCGGCATCGAGGCCTTTGCCGACGCAGCCGCAGCAGCCAGAGTACGCCTTGACGCGGTGATCGAGGGGGATGTCGAAACGCTGGCGATCCCCTATCCCGACGGGTCTTTCGACTGCATCATCTATGGTGACGTACTGGAACATCTGAAAGATCCCGGGGCCGTGCTCTCGGCCCATCGTCGCTTGCTCGGACCGCAGGGCGAGCTGCTGGTCTGTGTTCCGAACATCGGCCACTGGTCCGTGATTCGCGAACTGTTGACAGGTAATTTCGACTATACCGACGAAGGCCTGCTGGATCGTACCCATCTGCGCATGTTCACCAGGCAAAGCTTCCTGAAGCTACTGGAACAAGCGGGGTTGCAGGCGCTAGAAGTTCAATCCATCGCTATTCCCAACCAGGAGCTGACTGCTGCCCTGGTACAGCTGGCGCATGACATCGGCATAGCGAACCCACAGCTCGCAGCAGATACCAATGCCTATCAGTTGCTCTTTCGCGCCGGCACCGCAGTTCGTGCCGCTACCACTACCACTGCCGGAGACTTTGTACTGCCAGATCGTCGTAAATTCAATATTGTTCTGGTTCCGGACGCTAGCGTACCTGACGTATTCCTGGGAGCTGAAGCCGCGAACAGCGGCGAAAGTTGCAATTCATGCCACCGCTCGATTGACCTTGCCCACTCTCCCCCGGCGCTGCGCGCCGCAGGGGATCCCCTCTCTGGGCAAGGTCAATCGAGCGGTGGCATAGCGGAGACGATAGCCGCGTATCTGGCCGCCTTTCCCCCGGAGGCCGCTGTCGGACTCCATGTCCTGGCCGGACCTGCCGTGAGCAGCGTGCAAGCGATCGTGCTGACTGCGATCGAGCGGCACGGGATGGATCCGGATAATATTCCGCTGATCTCCCTACTGGACCAGCCAGGGGTACCGGCTGGGCTCACCAGATATCTCATGGCAGCGGATCTCGTGATAGGGCCACCCCAGGTGGCCGCGCGCGCGCGCCGTCTCGGGATCCCGGCTTTCGGGTCGGCGACGGCCGAAAATTTGCGAGTGGCTGCCAGCGCTTTTGGATCGTTCGACTGGAATGGGCCACCTTCCCAGCTAGACGAGCCGGCTAGCTGGCGTTGGCTCGTCTCGGGAACCAACTGGGAGACACCGTTGACCGCTTTCCTGGCCACCGTGTCGGCTGGCCAGGAAATCACCCTGGTGATCCAGCTACCGCCCGGTCAGGCGGAGACGATGCAGGGGGCGATCGCTAGCTGGCTGGAGGCCAAAGGTCACGATCCGGAGCGTATTCCCGATGTGGCTCTGGTAGAGGCTCCGGCCCCGAGCATCGGTCTTTTCCGGCAAGCGACCGCGTGGGTGGATTCTGGGGATGACCAGGAGCGGGCGATCGCCCTGGCACTCGGTTTGCCGTTGCTAGAACCTGATCCGGGCGCGTTCGAGCGGCAGGTCGCCAAGCTAGAACAAGGTCCGGTAGCCGGTTCGAGTTCGGTGGTCATGGTGACTTACAACTCGCTGCACACGATCGCGGAAGGCGTCCGGAGCGTTCTGCAGAACCTGGGCGCTGCCGACGAGTTAATAGTCGTCGACAATGCCTCATCCGACGGTACCGTAGAGTTTTTGCAAAGCTTGTCAGGACAAGATCCGCGGGTGCGAATAGTCTTCAGTGAGCAGAATCTCGGTTTCTCTGCCGGCAGTAACGTCGGGTTGCGGGTTGCCAAGGGAGAGTATCTCGTTCTCCTCAACCCCGACACGGTGGTCACGCCTGGCTGGCTCGATCGGATGAAGCAGCCCTTCGCGGATCCGAACGTGGGAGCCGTGGGTCCCACCTCGGACTACGTGGCGGGATTACAGAAATACCAGCGCTATCTTCCTGATGAAGGCAAAGTACCCGATCTGATCGCGGATCTGCTAGCTGAGCGGAATGCCGGCAAGGTTGTCGAGACCAAGCTCTTGATCGGTTTTTGTCTGATGGTTCCTCGGCGGGTCATAGCTGAGGTCGGACTGCTCGATGAGGCACTGTTCCTCGGAAACGATGATCTCGATCTCTCGTGGCGTCTGCGCGAGCAAGGATATCGTCTGGTCATCGCCACCGACGCCTTCGTCCATCATGTCGGCCAGGTCAGTTTCGGAAGCGAACCCGCCGACCGGACCAGGCAACTCGTGCAGGAAAGTACGGATGCGCTGGCCCGCAAACTGGTACAGTACTACGGCCCCGGTATGGTGCCGGCCGCGACCGAGCTGTGGGGAATCAACTGGTTTACACCGACGCCGGGGATCACGGCTGGGCGATCGTTAGGTTGCCCGATCGGATCCGCGGCAGTATCGCTATGAGCAAACTGGCGAGTAAACTGCGTAACAATCAGGCGTTTCCCACAAGCGAACGGCCTGCAACTCAATACCCTCGGCACTGCCTGCCTCGAAGATCAAACGTGCGATATTCTCGGCAGTGGGATTCTGCTCCAACGCCAGAACCGGTTCACCGTATTCGCGCAAAATCGGCAATAACGGATCATCCGAGCGCAATATCATGCGATGATCCAGTTGCTCGTCGATCCAGCTTTGCAAGGTGTGTTTCAGATCATTGAAGTCTATTACCATGCCACGAGCGTCGAGACTGGCAGCTGATATCGTGACTTCGACCAGAGCATTGTGGCCATGCAGGTTACGGCACTTACCAGCATATTCCAGCAAGCGATGTCCATAACAAAAGCATAGTCTCTTGGCGACCTCGTAACCTGCCATGATTATCTCCGGTGCAAGCTCGATCTATAGCGGTGGCATGCTCTTTTCATATAATTGCTCCTTGAGAACTGTTATGATAGCGCTGCGGCTCGCTACCGCATCATCATGCTTAGTCCAGTACCGCAGCTCCAGATCAATAGCGGTGGCATCCAGTGCAACAGCGAAAACTTCCGGTGCCGGTTGGTGCAGGATGGCTGGGATTTCTGAGACAAAAGCTATTATTTCATGACGGATCGCAGTCAGATCGCGATCATAAGGCACTCGTAAGCGCAGACTACCACGCTTATGCGGCATGGCAGAAAAGTTGATGAGCGGTAAGGAATAAATCTTGGCGTTCGGCAAAATTACTAGCTGACCATCGGGAGTCTCGATAGCGGTACTACGAGTAGAGATAGTGCGTACCGTTCCCTCGAATTCACCGGTCTTTATGGAATCGCCAATACGGAAAGGCGCGGTAAGCATCAACAATATTCCTGCCAAGTAATTTTCCAGGATATCCTTGAAAGCAAAGCCTACCACTATGCCGGATACGCCTATGCCAGCCAAGACATTGCCCAGTCCCAGCCCCATCATGGCAGCAGCACCACCACAGCCTGCCAAAATTACTATGCCATAGGCTATTTGTCCCAGGATTAACCCAGCATCTCCACTATCTTTGGCAGTGGTACGCGCAACCACGACGCGGGTCCAGTCACGTATCCACCGGGCCAAACGCAGGAAAATACCGAACAGCAAAATGCCCAGCAATAGCTGGGGCAAGTAGCCTATGAAATTTTGCGCCATGTCCAGAATATTTCGCAGTGCTGGCTCAAAAATGGTAGGAATCGGTGAATCTAACGCGACCACATGACCTGT
>JACQUT010000291.1 GCA_016267585.1 Cyanobacteria bacterium NC_groundwater_1444_Ag_S-0.65um_54_12 | reverse complement strand
GGTATACATGACTGGCCCGGCGGGATTGATTTTCTGGGGCGAGTTCGAATTACCTGATGTGAAGGTAGCGCAATACGTTTGAATCGTCATGAACTCGGAATAATTTACTAGTGTGCCTGGGTGGGCAAGGAGGAGTAATGGTATTCGCGTTGGACATGAAAGTCGAAAGATGCATCAGGGGGGCATTCCGGAATCGCGATCGACTCACCGATCCAGCAGTGCAGCAGACCATTCATGAAGTGATCGCAAAGCTCGATCGTGGAGAGTTACGTGCTGCAGAGAAAATAGACGGTACGTGGAAAGTGAACAGCTGGATACCGGAAGCCATAGCGCTTTATTTTGTGATTCAACCAATAGAAGCGCTCCAGGCCGGTATATTGTCATATCGCGACAAGATCCCGCTAAAAACGGAAATAGCGGATATACGAGTAGTGCCGCCCGGTGTAGCGCGCTATGGATCGCATCTGGAGCCCGGTGTCATTCTCATGCCTGGTTATGTCAATATCGGTGCTTACGTGGGTGCCGGAACGCTGATAGATACCTGGGCTACCGTGGGCTCTTGTGCTCAAGTAGGGCGTGACGTCCACCTTTCTGGTGGTGTTGGTCTGGGAGGTGTACTGGAGCCGCCGTCTGCTTATCCGGTGATAGTAGAAGATGGCGTTTTCGTCGGATCGCGCTGTGTAATAGTCGAAGGCGTACTCGTTGAAGAAGAGGCAGTACTGGGCGCCGGCGTGATATTGACTGCCTCGACACCAATAGTGGATGTCACGCGGAGTGAACCGGTAATTTTCAAGGGTTGGGTGCCAGCTCGCAGTGTTGTCATTCCCGGCTCCATGCCCAAGCAATTTCCTGCCGGAGAATATAACACGCCTTGCGCCTTGATCATCGGTCAACGCAGTGCCTCTACTGACCGGAAAACTTCACTCAACCAGGCGCTTCGTACTTTCGAGGTGCCAGTGTAGTGCTACCGACTGTGACCTTGGTAGATAAACTGGTCCAGCGCACGCTAGAATTACTAGAAATCCCTTCGGTAACCGGTCAGGAAGGGGACATCGCCAAATACTTGGAAAACTGGGCGGCCTGTCATGACCGAATCAAGAGTCGCCGCATAGGTAATAACGTCGTCATCATCAGACCTGGTGAGCCAGCTGCTCCAGTAATTGGATTATTGGGGCACCTTGACACGGTGCCGCCCCATCCCGAGCAGGCTACCCGGCGTCAGGGCGATCGCATCTTCGGTTGTGGCGCTAGCGACATGAAAAGTGGCCTGTCCGTCATGCTTGAACTGTTAACCTTGCCAGTCCGCGCCAGTCTGGTGCTGGTCTGCTACGCGGCTGAAGAAGGTCCTTATACTGCCAATGGTTTGCGTTGCCTGCTAGCTATGCCAGATATGCTCCCGAAAATCGATCTAGCGCTAGTCTTGGAACCTACCGCCAACGTCATCGGGGCCGGGTGCATGGGTAACCTGCATGCTACGGTGACTTTTTCGGGACGACGGGCCCATAGCGCGCGGCCCTGGCAAGGCGAAAACGCTATTTACCGCGCTGGTAATTATTTGCAGCGCTTGGCAGCTTTCGGGAAACGCCCGGTGAAAGTTGGTGAACTGACCTTTTATGAGGTGATGAACGCTACCACTGCCCAAACCGCCAATGCGCGAAATGTCATACCGGACGTTTTTTCACTTAATGTAAATTACCGCTTTGCTCCTGATAAGACCCTGGCGCTGGCACGTCAAGAACTAGTGGATCTGCTAGCAGGCATGGCTAGCGCGGAGATAACGGATGAGGCTCCGGCGGGTGCCGTTTGCTCGAACCATCCGTTATTGGAGGCTTGGCGTAAGCGTAATGCTTTGGCCATAGCGCCCAAGCAAGCCTGGACAGACGTAGCTCAGTTAACAGCTCGCGATATTCCGGCAGTGAACTTTGGCCCTGGCGACCCGGCTTTGGCTCACCAAGCCGACGAATATGTAGAGATCGGATCGCTGGTGCGCAGCTTCGAGCTGCTTCGGGATCTGCTAAAAGAGGCATCGTGAATTCACGTCTCGCTGCTATCTCACCTTCCCTGATTCGGGAGTTGAACCGCAGAAAGCAACCTGGCGATATTGACCTGGGCTTGGGCGAGCCGCTACTTCCTCCCGATACCTCGTTACTGGCCGCGGCGCTGGGTTGGCTAGAGCAAAATGGCTGCCGCTATGGTCCTAATGCTGGCCTGCTCGAAGTGCGCGAAACCATGGTACGGTATCTTGGCTATCCAGGGTTGGAGCATCCCGATCAAATCTGCTTGACCAACGGCGCTCAAGAAGCGGTCTTTCTGGCGATCAAGGCTATCTGCGACGACCAAACTGACGAAATGTTGATTATCGAGCCAACTTATCCACTATATCACAAGATCGCGCAGCTAGAAGCGATCAACGTGCGTAACGTAAGCCTGCCAGCCGCTGATAACTTTGCCTTTGCGGCGGATACCATCTTGACAGCACTACAACCGCAAACTCGCCTCATCGTTCTGTGTAGTCCCTGTAACCCTACTGCCCGGATTGCCAGCGAACCCATGCTAGATCAGCTAGCCACCGGTCTCCTGGCTCTAGCCAATCCCCCCTGGGTACTGGTAGACGAGTCTTACCACGAAATCTTCTACACAGCGCAGGAACCGCCACGTCTAGCCAAACACTATCCCCGAACCCTGGTAGCAGGGAGCCTGTCCAAGAGTAATGCCTTGACAGGATTGCGTATTGGCTGGCTCTTGGCCCCTTTACCCGTCATGCCGGCAACTCTGAAGATTCATCAGCTATTGTTGACCTCTGCTAGCATATTTGGCCAGCGCATCGTTTGCGAGATTCTGACTAGACGGTTATTGACAGTCCATCGCCCGTATTATGACGAGCAACGTCGCAGCTTCACCAGCCTGCTGGAACGCCATGGCATCCCTCACCTGCCACCAGAGGGCACCTTTTATGTACTGGCTAAACTTCCTACCGCATGGGCTCATGACTCTATCAAGGCAGCTTATCACCTGCTGGAAAAATTCGGTGTAGTAGCGATTCCCGGTCGAGCCTTCGGCGCGGCAGCAGAAGGCTATCTAAGACTCAGCTTTGTCGCACCGCCCCAGCTACTGGAAGAAGGGGTTGCACGATTGTCGCGTTTCTTTGCTGCCAGCTGACGACAGAGACAAGGATCCGGGGATGGAAGAGAAAGCGATTATCCAAGCCAGCAACTTACGAAAACATTATGGTTCTTTCGTGGCGGTGCGGGGAATTGATTTTACCGTCAATGCGGGACACTGCTTCGGTTTTCTGGGACCTAACGGCGCCGGAAAAACCACCACCATGCGCCTGCTAACTGTACAAATTCCACCATCCGCTGGCTATCTGAGGGTGCTGGGAATGGATACCTACCAGCATGCCAGGCGCATCAAGGCCAGATTGGGTGTCGTACCGCAAGATAATAATCTGGACCCGGATTTCACCGCTATCGAGAATTTGCTAGTTTATGCCAGCTATTTCTCGATACCACGGCGGGAAGCTTTACAGCGGGCGCGTCAGCTGTTGGCATTCGTGGCGCTGGAAGACAAAGCCGACGTCGTTGTCGATAAGCTTTCTGGCGGAATGCGACGCCGGTTAGTCATAGCTCGTGCCTTGCTCAACAATCCGGATCTGCTGGTGTTAGATGAACCAACTACCGGTTTGGATCCGCAGGCGCGGCACTTGCTTTGGCAAAAACTGCGCCAGCTCCGAAATGAGGGCGTTACCATGGTCTTGTCTACCCATTACATGGAAGAGGCCGCACAGCTCTGCGATGAATTGGTCGTCATGGACCAAGGCACTATTTTGGCTAATGGCACGCCAACCGAACTGGTCAAGCAACACTCTAGCCCGACCGTGCTGGAATTGCGGATAGATAGGGCTGACCCGGCGGATTGGCTCACGGCGGTCAGCCACCGGGTAAACCGCCTGGAACGCGTGGGTGATATGCTTTACCTCTACAGCTCAGACGGCGAAGAACTCCTCTGTGAGCTGCGTCACCATGCCCTGAGCGCGCTATTACGGCCTGCCTCGCTGGAGGATGTCTTCTTGATCCTGACAGGAAGAAATCTCAAGGATCCCCTTACGATAACTACTCCTTCTCGAAGCCTTGGCTCGTGAACTTCAGGGTGCGACTGTTCTTCAGCATAACGGATGTCGTTGATCGTAACGCGCCAAAAATAGCAACATTGCAATAATCCAGATCGCTTCCATGAAGCCTACGACAAAAACCGCCCAATCAGGCAATTTACTCTCCCTTCGTGCGAAAAGCCGCTCTAAGACTAGCGCGATCTTGCCAGTGCGACAAGGAGTAGATGTGGTAATATGCCACGATAATTCTAAGAAACTGATAAGAGCTAACGGATAATGTACGAGAGGGAATGGTTATGAAGCAATCTTTCCTGAATAGAGAAGAATCGCCACTCAACACCCAAGACTGGGAGCAAATCGATAATACGATAGTGGAGTCTGCCAAGCGGGTGCTAACCGGCCGTCGTTTCTTACCGATTTTCGGACCCCTTGGGGTCGGTATCCAGGACGTTGACTACGATATCTTTACCGGAACCGCTCCGGCACAATTAGCCATTTTTGGGGAAACCGAGACCAGTGTAGTTCGTGCCGAGCGGCGCGTACATGAGAACATTCCGCTGCTTTACAAAGATTTCGTGATTTATTGGCGTGATATCGAAACCGCCAG
>JACQUT010000290.1 GCA_016267585.1 Cyanobacteria bacterium NC_groundwater_1444_Ag_S-0.65um_54_12 | reverse complement strand
CACGGTATCTGGCAGCTTGGCGAATGCACGTTTGATGGATGGCAGGTTCGCCATCCCGGCGGGGACATTGCCATCTCGGAATTCATCCTCTACCACAAGCTTGGTTTCGGCCCATACTACCAGACTCGGTTGATAGCCTCTGCATTGTTCCCCGTACCAGCCAGCCTTTTACCCCCCCCCAGTTAAGTTTTGTAAAAAATAGCACCATGGCGGTTCATCAAGAACCAGGGAGCTATGGGATATAATTAGCAAAAGTTTGCTCAAAGGAAGTGATCATGCTAGAGGTACTGGAACGCTTAGCCGCCAAAGCTGGCCATTTTGTCGAATTGCGCTACCATCGCAAAGAGACGCGCCGCTTCGAGGTAGAGCTGGGGCGTCTGGAGAATGCCATTGTCTATCGGCGCTCTGGCGTGGGAGTACGGGTGCTGGAACGCGGGACATGGGGGGTCGCTGCTACCAGTGATCTCTCGGATGCGGCGATCGCCCAGGCCATCGAGCAGGCGACCATAGCTGCCAGGGCCTCCGCGGATTTTCGCAAAGTCAAAGTCGCTGCACTACCAGTCGGCAATTTAGCGCGGGGCCGATTTGCCACCGCAGAGTACGCGGCGCTTTATCAGCAGCCACTAGAGGCCAAGATGGAGTTAGCTCTGGCGGCCGAGGCCCGGGCCCGGGAAATTTCCTCACATGTCGAGACGGCGCGCAGTAACTACCAGGAAATCTTCGAGGAAAAAGCAATTGTCACCTCGGATGGAGCAGCCTGCGAGCTCCAGGTGGTACGCTCGGAATTTGCTGTCAATGCGGTGGCCGCCAGATCAGGAACGCGTGCTACCTATTCCGAGTCCAGCGGTGCTACCGGCGGCTGGGATTGTGTTTTTCGCGATCGTGATCATCTCGGTTTGGCCGAACGCGCAGCACAGCTGGCGGTTGATTTATCGACCGCACCGGCAGCGCCGGGTGGGCGCTTCAAGGTCATCCTGGCTCCCAGCATCGTGGGTCTGCTAGCGCATGAAGCTATCGGTCATACGGTCGAAGCCGATTTCGTGCAAGCCGGTTCGGTGGCAGCCGGCAAGCTCAAGCAGCGGGTAGCCAGCGAGCTCATCACGCTCTGCGATTCCGGGAACTCCGAGTTCTATCCAGGCGCCTCCGGCACCATAGCCGTGGATGACGAGGGCGTGCCGACCCGGCGCACCGTGATTATCAGACAAGGTATCCTCGAGAGTTATCTCCATAACCGCGAGTCGGCGGCACACTTCGAGGTAGCGCCGACCGGCAATGCTCGAGCGTGGGAATACGCCGACGAACCACTCATTCGCATGCGCAACACGTACATAGAGCCTGGCGATGCTAGCCTGGCAGAAATGATAGCGGGAATAGGAGATGGCTTCTTGCTCGAAGGTCCGTTGAACGGTCAGGCGGACGCCACGGGCGAGTTCATGTTCGCCGTGGCGCGGGCGCAACGCATCCGCAACGGCAAACTGGCCGAGCTGGTGCGCGGTGCTACGGTCTCGGGCGTGGCTTTTGAAGTTTTGCAAAGCGTGGATGCGGTTTCCCGCGAGTTCAAATGGGACATGGGGACCGGCTATTGTGGCAAGGGCCAGCGCATGAAGGTAGATGCCGGCGGACCTTACTTGCGCTGCGAAGTACTCCTGGGAGGACAACGATGATGAGTTCGCTGCAGCAGCGGGATACTCGGGAAGCCCGCTTGCTAGATCTCTGCTACACTGCTACCCGAGCCGCAGTGCAAGCTGGTGCGACGGACGCGGAAGCGTTTGGCACAGTACGCGAGACGCGCGAAGTAAGCTACGAGAAAAACGATCTCAATCTGGCCCGGAGCGATGAAGAGCTGCTAGTCGGTATTCGAGTGTTTTGCGGGCAAAGCAGGGGTTTTGTAACCACTAATGAACCAGCCACCATCGCCGAAGCCGCCAGACAAGCCGTGACTCTGGCTCGCAGCTCGCCTGCCGATTCGCATGACGGATTGCCTGAATTGCGCGAGCTGGCACCAGCCGATAACCTCTATGATCCGGCCTTGGCCGATCTGGATACCGCTACCCTGACCAAACTCACTCACCAGCTGACCAGCAACGTATATGCCCTCGACCCTCGCATCACGCTCGATCAAGCGCGTCTGTCAGTTGAAGAAGTCACGGAAGTCATTCATACCACCCGCGGGATAGTTGCAAGTAGCCGTGCTACTTACCTGTCTGGTTTCGTAGTAGGCATGGCGCTGGCATCCGGCGAGGTAGGTTCTTTCACCTATGATGGCGCAGTGGGTAACAACTTGCAGCTGGTCGAAGCAGAACTTGCCACCGCAGCACGACGCTTTGTCGAAAAAGCGGTCAGCGCGCTGGGGCCGCGCAAAGGTCGTAGCTTCAAGGGTACTGTCATACTCACGCCAGATGCCGTTGGTGAATTGCTGGTGGAACCACTGCTGGCAGCTCTGGCGGCCGATGCGGTGCGCAAGGGGCGTAGTCCGCTGCGCGGCAAGCTGGGCAGCCAGCTGGCGGATTCGCGCCTCAATTTGCGCGATCCGGGTACCCGGCTGGGGAGCTTTGGCATGCGTCACTTCGATCGCGAAGGTCAACCCATTCGCCCGCTAGATCTGGTGGTCAACGGCCAGCTCGAATCATTTCTCTATGATTCTTACGAGGCGCGTCTGGCTGATCGCCGCTCGACCGGGCATGCCCGTGGTAGTGCCCAGACACCGCCACGTCTGTCGGCCGGCCTGGCAGAAATTTTGCCGGGCGATCGCCCGGCATCCGAGCTGGAGGCGGCTTGTGATCTGGCCCTGCTGGTACCACGTTTTTCCGGACGCGTCGAGATGAGCACCGGCGATATTTCTGGCGTGGTGAAGGGCGGGTTCTTGCTCGATCACGGTGAGCGCTTGCCAGTTACCGAAACCATGATTGCCGGAAACCTCTATGAAGCTTTGCGGGAGATCGCCGCGCTATCGTCAGACCGCCAGCAGATCTTCGGCACGGCTTGCTTCCCTGCCATGTTACTGGAAGGCATCTCTGTTATCGCGTGCTAGGCTGACCAGGTGCCTTCTTTTACCTTACCCTTGAGCCATGATGGCTGGTCCCTGCTAGCGCTATTACGCCCTTACGCTAACCGTTACGCGCTAGGTGGGATCATCCTCTTGGCCTCCGATCTCGGGCAAGTGTGCATTCCCTGGATCGTCGGACAAATCATAGATGGTTTGCGCAGTACCAGTTTAACCCCGGAAACTTTGACCGGCTATCTGGGCTGGCTGCTGATCCTGGCAGTGGCGATCGCCTTTAGCCGCTATGGCTGGCGCATATTCGTCTTCGGTACGGCCCGCATGGTAGAGCGCGACTTGCGCGATCGCCTCTACGCCCATCTGCAAACACTTTCGGCTACCTTCTTCTCGCGCAAGAAAATCGGTGAACTCATGGCTTGTGCCACGAATGACGTACAAGTTATCAGAACCTTCGCCGGGGAAGGCATGCTGGCCAGTCTCGATTCACCGGCCTACCTCGTACCGGCACTTACCATGATGCTGATCATCGACTGGCGCTTGACGCTGACCGCCTTGCTCCCCATGCCGCTGATTGCGGCGATCGCAAGCTTCTTGGGCAAACAAATCCATCAACGCTACCATGCGGTGCAAGCGGCCTTCGGAGAACTGACGGATCGTGCGCAAGAGGCCATTGCTGGCATCCGCATCGTGAAAGGCTTCGTGCAAGAGCCGACTTTTCGACGCGGCTTTGCCACCAGCGCGCTCAACTATCGTCGTCAGTTCATGGCAAGCGCACGTTTCCAGTCAGCTTTCAACCCGGCAGTCGGGGTGCTATCCGGAACATCTACCGCAATTGCCCTGCTAGTGGGCGGATTACTGGTGCAGCGCCAGAATCTCACGCTGGGCCAGCTAGTGTCATTCCTTGGCCTCTTGAACATGCTGATATGGCCCATGGAAGCGATTTCCTGGTCTTTCAACCTCTGGCAGCGGGCCACCGCTTCCATGGGACGCTTGAACGAAATTCTGACCCAGCAGCCAGAGATTGCTGATGGCCCAGCTGCCTTACCCTTACCGCCTGGCGCCGGATCAATCCAGCTACGTGAACTAGCATTTTCCTATGCGGCAAATCGTCCGCCAGTTCTGGACGGTATATCGCTCGATCTAGCGCGCGGCCAGATACTGGGCATAGTCGGGCGCACCGGAAGCGGCAAATCAACCTTGGCGGCATTGCTATTGCGCCTTTACGATCCGCCACCCGGCACCATTTTCCTGGATGGCAGCGATATTCTCGATATTCGCCTGGCGGAACTGCGTGCTAGCATCGGCTACGTGCCACAAGACGCTTTTCTTTTCAGCCGGAGCATAGAACAGAACGTGGACTTCACCGATCCCCGCAAGGGATACCAATCCGTCATGCAAGCCCTGCAACTGGCCGCCATCGCAGCTGAAGTAGCTGAATTGCCGGAACAGTCAGCCACCGTTTTAGGCGAGCGAGGCGTCACAATGTCTGGCGGACAACGGCAGCGTATCAGCATAGCCAGGGCACTGATCAAAGCGCCACCCATCTTGATCTTGGACGATTGCCTCTCGGCAGTGGATGCCCAGACCGAAGTGCAAGTTCTGGCCCAGCTACGACACTTCATGCAGGGGCGTACCGTCATCCTGATTGCCCATCGTCTGTCTATCGTGCGCGAGGCCGATCATATCGTCCTCCTGGAACAGGGGCGCATCAGTGAGCAAGGGACGCATGAACAGCTATTAGCACAGGGTGGCGAGTATGCTGACCTCTGGGAGCAGCAACAGCTCGAAGCCCAGCTCGCCGCGGATTACTGAAGCTAGCTTCATGTTCAAACATTCGCAGTCAGGTGAAGAAGAAGCCATCGGCAAGGTCTATGATCCGCAGATCATGCGCCGGCTGCTGTCCTACGCCAAACATCATGGCGCGCTATTGGGATTTTGCATCATTTTGTTGCTCGGCATCAGCTTGCTTCAGCTGGCGCAGCCTTATCTGGTGAAACTGGCCATCGACCATGAACTGGCTCCCAGCGCGCCCACCGGAGCAGTCGGTTTACCGGGTGGTTTGTGGTCGCTAGCGATCGCCTACTTCGCCATCTTGCTACTCAATGGCACCTTGCAATACAGCCAAGCCTTGCTGATTCAAGAAACTGGCCAACGCATCATCCAGCGCATCAGGCAAGAGGTCTTCGATTATCTGTTGACGCTGGATCTGGCTTATTTCGATCGCAATCCGGTAGGGCGACTGGTAACCAGGGTGGCCAACGACACCGAGACCCTGAACGAGATGTACACCAGCGTGCTGGTAAACCTCTTTCGCGACCTCTTCGTGATCGCCGGAACCATGATCATCATGTTGCGGCTGGATTGGCAACTGGCCCTGGTCGGCCTGATCGTCTTTCCTTTTATCACGCTAGCTACCCTCATCTTCCAGCGGCTGGTACGTGCAGCTTGGCGCAGAGTACGGGTCAAACTGGCCCAGATCAATGCGACACTGGCCGAGAATCTTTCCGGAATGCGCATCATCCAGGTTTTTACCAGAGAAGCCGCCCAAGCGGCGGAGTTCCGCGCGATCAGCAATGATTATTACGAAGCTTCCTGGTCGCAACTCCGGGTGGCAGCGCTTTTACGACCAGTTATCGATTTTCTGGCGACGCTGGCACTGGTCGGATTACTCTGGTACGGTGGCCTGCGTTCGCTGCATGGAACACTGGAGCTAGGTACTCTCTATGCTTTTACCGCTTACCTGCGGCAACTCTACAACCCCATCAGCGAAGTAGCCGAAAAATTGAACATCTTGCAAGCCGCCATGGCTTCTGCTGAACGCATCTTCCTGTTACTGGACACGCGCCCCCAGGTGAGCGATCCGCTCTGGCCAGTTCTACCGACCAGTCCGCTTGCCGCTAGTGAAGCAGCGCGCCACGGAATCATCGAATTTAAAGATGTTTGGTTCGCCTATCAGGACGAGCGGTGGGTCCTGCGCGCCATCTCATTTGCCGTGGCAGCGGGCGAGACCGTCGCTTTTGTCGGACATACCGGCGCGGGCAAGTCTTCGCTGATGAACCTGATCGCGCGCTTTTACGATGTCCAGCGCGGGCAAGTATTGCTCGATGGTCATGACGTACGCGAATGGCGGCAGGCTGATCTGCGACATGAACTGGGAATAGTGCTGCAGGATCCTTTTCTGTTCACGGGCACGGTCGGCGAGAACATTTGCCTGGATAGAACGGAACTGACCGAAACCGAGACCGGACGATTCTTGCAATCAGCAGGCGGCGCCGCGCTCCTGTCTACCTTGCCCGAGGGTCTCGCTACTCGTCTCGCAGAACGCGGCATGGGGCTCTCTACTGGTGAGCGGCAGATCATAGCCCTGGCACGGGCACTGGCTGCCAAGCCAGCCATATTAATCCTGGATGAAGCAACCGCCAATGTGGATTCACATACCGAAGCGCTGATCCAGCGAGCATTGAGCGAGCGTTCCGGCACGCTTACGACCTTGATCGTGGCACATCGCCTGGCCACCGTGCAGCATGCCGATCGGATCATCGTGCTCCACAAAGGACGCATTCGTGAAGCAGGAACGCATGCCGAACTCCTGGCAACCGACGGACTCTATCGCAAGCTTTGGTTACTGCAATCCGATCGTTCGAATTACCTTGCTAGAAACCCTTGACTGCCTACTAATCAGGAAAGGGTGCGCTTTGAGTGCCAACTCGCGACCATCAAAGGCCGGTCTTGAGTCAACAAAGTCGGCAGCTATGGGTCATCCCTCCATGTTTCTCTTGCTCACTTCTCGCCAGCATGCGCGAGCCAAAACAATGGCCTCTTCCGCCTCTTCCTTGCCCGGCAATCCCTCGGCCAAGGCCCCCGGCAAGGCATCAGGGTAGCGGGTTGGAACATAAAAGATATCCATCTGCCCCAATTCGTTCCGTAAATCCTGAAAACAGTCATGAGGCAGCAGTCCGAGCAGATCAATGATCGAATGGGTACGATGAAGTCTTTCTCCCTGATTCGCCAGTAGACCTTTCAGGACTTTCTCCACGCACTGTTGGCTGTGGAAACAGACCTGGTTATAAATATCCTCCTTCAGGGCAAGTTCCGCCATCTGCAAATCCTGCCAAGCAAACTCCAACCATCGATTACCTGACAAGTTCATAAACAATTTTTCCTTTGGCAATGATTTCTTCT
>JACQUT010000283.1 GCA_016267585.1 Cyanobacteria bacterium NC_groundwater_1444_Ag_S-0.65um_54_12 | reverse complement strand
TCACCGTTAATTTGCAACTGGTACTGGCAAAACCGGCTGTGCCAGTTGCTACGCGTCAGGCTTACCGCTGGCTAGCTGAAGTTCCCCGAGAACCGTCGCCCTCGCCGGACGCCATGTTGCAAGCGTTGGCAACCGGCAGCGCACGGCAAATAGCCAGCTGCCTCTGGAATGACTTCGAAAAAGTAATACTGCCGCGTATTGCACCTTGCGCCCAATTGAAGGAACGGCTGATCGAGCTGGGTGCCCTGGGCGCTTTGCTCTGCGGCAGCGGTTCCGGTGTCTTCGGGATATTTGACACCGCAGCGGCGGCGATCGCCTCCGCTGACCAGTTACGCCAGGAAGGGTGGTGGGCGATTCAGACCGCTATCAGCGAGCGTGCTATAGAACTGTCCAAAAACGAACTTTTAACATTGCCAGGAACATAGACTAGTTAGTGGAACAAGGCGATGCGATTGATCGTACAGCGCGTGGCGCGGGCGCAAGTTACCATTGCGGGAGATATCATCGGCGCAATTGGGCGCGGGATCTGCGTCCTGTTAGGCGTTCACAGCACGGATACTCCAGCCCGGGCAGATTATTTGGCGGGTAAATGCCTCGATCTGCGTATTTTCCCACCGGTTTCCGCTGCCCCAGGGGAATTATCGGTACGAGATATTGGCGGTGGCATACTGGTGATTTCGCAGTTCACGCTTTACGGTGATACCAAGCGAGGACGTAGGCCGAGCTTTACCGAAGCAGCGGCACCCGCGCTGGCCGAAGAGCTTTATGAACGCTTCTTGGCGCGCATCCGCGCCTCTGGTCTACCCTGGGGAGCTGGAAGCTTCGGTGCCATGATGCAAGTAGAAATCATCAACGACGGTCCCTTTACTCTGTTGTTAGAGCGCTGATTCGTACAAAAATTCCGGAGTTGAGTCCCCTCATCTAGCGCTGTAGTATAAGCCAGCTAAGCGGCTTGCCGACTAAGGTAACGACGATCATCAGCAACAGATATGATGGTCCGAGCTGCCAGAGACCCAATAATGAACGGTACCAGATATCCCGATCTAACGCACCACCACTGGCAATTACCTGCCAGCTCAATCCTACCGCCCACATGGCAAGCTGACCCAGTACTAGACCTGTCAAGATCCAGAGCGGACTATTTAACTTTCTTTCACCGATTCGCGGCTGAGCCCAAATCCCGCAGAAGTAGGCGGCTGGCAAAAAACCCAAAAGATAACCAAAAGTTGGTCGCCCCAGATAACCCAGACCACCGCCCTCCATGAATATTGGTAAGCCACTCAAACCCAGAGCGAGCAGCAGGGCCATACTGACCACCCCTAACCTTCGACCCAGTACTATTCCCGAAAGCCAGACCAGTGGAATTTGCAAGGAGACGGTGCACCAACCAAACACCACTCCGCCCCAGGAAGCCACTAGCTGCGCAGCTGGCAAAGCAGGCTCCCCCCAGGTCAAGAAGGGAACTCGCAAAGGCACGAACGTACCCAGGGCAGTAAAAGTAACTGCTAGCAGTAGATTCAAAAAGACGATCACGCGATAAATTATTGTATGGTTTCTGAGCACGCTTGACCAGACAATCCGAGGCAGCCTAAACTTATACTGATACTGTGGCCGTATCCGAAACTGCTACCGTGTCCAATGTTTGATCGTACCGGAACCGGTACAAGGGCTCGATTGTCACGATCACACCATCTGTTTGCTGGCAAGAAGGTTGTTAATTGAAATTCACTCCGCGCCAACTCGTACTCCTCTTGGTAGTAGCCCTCACGTTGGGTGCCATGTACGTGGTTCAAGAGGGCCGGCAATTTCCCTTTAAACTGGGGCTCGATATTCAAGGTGGGATGCATCTGGTCCTGGAAGCCAAGGACACGGCACAGGTTAAGGTTAGCGATCAGGTGATGGTCAGTGTGGTACAGGTGATTCGCAACCGCGTAGATCAATACGGCGTAGCTGAACCGGTGATTCAGCGCAAAGGCGAACGGCAAGTAGTGATCGACATGCCAGGCCTTCGCAACCCTGATGAAGCGCGTTCCTACCTGGGTAAAACCGCGCAATTAGTTTTCATGGAACCCCTGCAGACCTCTCCCGTCAAAGCAGCTACCGAATCGGCCTGGTCTCCCACGCCGCTTACCGGCAAGATGCTGATGGATGCTAAAGCCCAGCCGGTAGGTAGTGGGATTGGCGGCGGTTGGGAAGTGCAGCTGAAATTTAACCCCGAAGGGGCCAAGCTCTTTGGCGAGCTTACTAGCAAGTATGTAGAAAAACAAATAGCCATTCAACTCGATGACAAGATTATTTCGGCACCACGCGTCAATGAGCCGATATTACAGGGTGATGCCGTCATCACCGGAGGCTTTTCGGCACGCGAAGCTCAGTTGCTGGCAAGTCAGCTCAAAGCCGGGGCATTACCCGTACCGCTGGTGGAGGTGGAAAATCGCGTAGTCGGGGCCTCACTAGGCACCGATACCGTGACTAGTGCCATACGGGCTGGTGTGGTGGGCTTTGTCCTGGTAGTGCTCTTCATGCTGCTTTACTACCGGATCCCGGGGCTGGTAGCCGACTTGGCGCTCGCCATCTATGCTATTTTGGTGCTGGCTATCTTCAAACTCATTCCCGTTACCCTCACGGTGCCAGGTATTGCCGGATTCATTCTTTCTATCGGCATGGCAGTAGACGCTAATGTCTTGATCTTCGAGCGCACCAAGGAAGAACTCAAGCGCGGGCGAAGCCTGTACTCGGCCATTGAAATTGGCTTTAAACGTGCTTTTACCGCGATTTTCGATTCCAATTCCACTACCTTGCTCACTTGTGCGATTCTTTACTCCCTGGGCACCGGGCTAGTAAAGGGATTTGCCCTCACGCTGGCTATCGGCGTGCTATGTAGCCTGTTCACCGCCATCACCGTGACGCGGGCACTCTTGCATCAGATCCTGGAGGCTAAAGGGTTGAAGCACCCGACCTATTTCGGAGTGAAGCTGTAATGGCCGAACAACCGCAAACAAACGTTACTGCCTATACCTCACCCGAGGTCAAGATCGATGTCATGAGCCGTAAGTATTTATGGTTCGCGATCTCTGGCCTGCTTCTCATTCCGGGCATCATCGCCATCATCATCTGCTCAAGTCGTTTTCATGCCCCCGTCAAGCTTGGGATCGATTTTACCGGTGGGTCACTGTTACAGGTCAGATTCGAGCAACAAGTATCGATTGAACAGTTCCGGCATGCCTTAGGGACGGTTCGAATCGCGGGCGAGCACCTGAATGGGGAAATTCAAAGCGAGATCGAAACTGCACAGCGCACTGCCACCGGCAGTACCCTGGCTACCGCCGGCAACGGTTCGACACTCATTTTGCGCACCAAGGCACTCGCGCGTGAACATGTAGCAGAGCTACAACAAGCGCTGGCAAATCCGGATTTGAAACTGGGTAACTTCATTACCGAACGTTCGGAAACCGTAGGTCCGAAGATCGGGTCAGAATTATTGCGAAACGCGCTGATCGCGTTAGCAACCGGTATCTTGGCTATCTTGGGATATATCGCTTTCCGTTATCAGTTTGATTTCGCGGTGTGCGCCATCGCAGCAATGGTGCATGATGTTCTTATAATGGTAGGTGCATTTGCTCTGATGAGCTTGACGCTCGGTGCCGAAGCCGACGGCTTGCTGGTGACTGCTTTGCTCACCGTGATGGGTTTTTCCGTGCATGACACCATCGTCATTTTCGATCGTTTTCGTGAAAATTTGCTTTATGCGAAAAAAGGTGATGCTTTTGCAGATATCGCAAATCGCAGTGTAAACCAGACTTTCGTACGCTCGATCAACACCAGCCTGACGGTGGTCCTCACGCTGTTGCCACTGGTGCTCTTCGGCGGATCCAGCATCTTCTTCTTTGCCTTGTCGATGTTGATCGGGGTAGTTAGCGGAACTTATAGCAGCATTTTCAATGCCGCTCCTTTGCTGGTCATCTGGCGTGACGGCTGGCAAAAGAAGAATCCGCCTGCTGTTGCAGTAACGGCAACCCCAAGCTCGGCAACCTGAGCCAAGCTGGTGCCCCAAGCGGATATCCTGGGGCACAGCGCTTCAGGCAAAGGATGAGTGATGAAAATTATTCTTGGTCAACTTGCCGTGCGATGACGTTTATTCTTTCCATGTGCTCCAGCTTTTCCAGATTTTGATTTTGTTCCCGGTTCGAGGCGGTCTTCGCTATTAAAATGCCGATGGTGCTCATTAGCAAAGTGCAAATGCTCAAGCCAGCTAGCCCTCTCGCTCCCATCATCTTGATGGCATTCTTGAGGTACATTTGTCCCGAACTAAGCTTTGCAAGGCCACCTGACAATCCTATAAGGCCTCCAATAAAACCACCCGAAACCATCACGGCAGCTCTTCTGGAACTTAATTCTCGATAAGTGTTAGCCTGATTAGCTATCTCCTGTACTCGATACTTTTTATCTCCAAGCTGAAACTTATCCCCTGTATCGATCGTAGCAAGATCACCCACGCCCGTTGCAATCATCAGATCTTGGCCTTTTCTGAAAGTCAGCAAATCGACGGACTGAGCTTCCTTGGCTTCCTTGATAATTTCTGCGACAGCCGTCGCGTTCTGCGATTCTTTCACCCGCCAAAGCCTTACCCCTTCCATTGTTTTGCCATTTTGAAACCTGATATTATCGGCCATTTTTGCAAACCCTCACTCTTTCCCAAGAAACACCGTACTAGCAGTACATCGCCCGTTAATGCTTGACAGTTTCTTAATAACAGGCACAACGGGTTAATCCGGAATGGTTGGCAAATAAGCATCAGCAAGCACTTATGGGAATCGTCTAGCTCTGGTATAGAACAAGAGGTGCCAGGTTGTCCTGGGAGATAGCTTGCCGAAAGGACACAGTCGGGTAGTGGAATGCGTTCAAGTTCTCGCCCCTGAAACATCCCCGAGAGTACCCCCCGGGAGGCCCTGATCGAGAAGTATGAACGGCGGAACAACTACATCGAGATCTCGAGTGCCTCTGCCAAGCCAAAGGCAAAGCCAGGAGTCTTTTCGGCCAACACCTGAACCAAGCTATCGGGCGTAAACGGCGGCTTCCGGCCGAGCAAGTTAGCGAACAGCAGGAAATCCCGATAGATTATCGGATAAAGGACGCACGCGTCCAAGACGACAGGGAAGGCGGCCACGGCTACTCGTAGAGGCCCATATCCTGGCTCAGCTCAACGAGTTCGTCAGCCGTAGCCAGCCGATTCTGGTCCCAATCCTTCTTGAATCGAATGAGATCTTCGAAGCGGATTCGCCGCCTGTTTCCCACCCATGAGAAATTCAGCTTGCCGGCGTCCAGCAGCTGCTGAACCAGAAACGGCCGTGATACACCCAGGATGCCCGCAGCTTCTTGCGTGCTCAACATCTTCTGGTAGGGAACAACCGTAAGGGCCTCACCCCTGGCTAGATGTGACACGATGAAAGCAAAGAGCTTGACGAGCGTTTCTGGCAGTTTAACCTCTCCGCCTTCTGGCCCAACAATCCTAAAACCCCTGCCCTTCTCGACCCGCTTCGGCCTGGAAAACTGGACAGCGATTCTCTGGATGTCCGGAACCTCCTGCTCGGTAGGAGCAATTGGCTCTAGGGCTGGGTTAGCCGGCATGGGGCTCTCCCCTTTTCTATCCAGGCCATTCTAGCATTCCCGTGCCCATGATCGCAATATTCGAAACACTTTATAGACCTACTGGCTAGAGCCTGGTAGAATATAGCTCTATATCATGCTCCCATAGCCCAGCTGGATAGAGCGTCTGACTACGAATCAGAATGCCGGGGG
>JACQUT010000282.1 GCA_016267585.1 Cyanobacteria bacterium NC_groundwater_1444_Ag_S-0.65um_54_12 | reverse complement strand
GTGGTAGCCACTGCCAGTGCCGATCTGGTAAAACAAGGGATTCATTCCGGCAAGCTAGTGGGTGCCTTTCTTGCCTTGCTGGGTGGCCGCGGTGGCGGAAGAGCAGAGCTAGCACAAGGCGGCGGTGGTGAAGCAACAAGGTTAGCCGCAGCGATCGCCCAGGCACCCCAGCTGGTGCAGCAGCAATTAACAGTGCGAGCTTAACAGGTTGCTGAAAAACCCCAGACGGCTGCGGTCTTCGCCTGCTGGACGCTTTGCGGCTTTCATCCTCGAAAGCTCGGTCAAAGTAGGCTGCGACTACGTTTCGGTCGCTTTCTGCTGGTGCGCTCGCAAATCGCCTCAGCAGTCTCGACCTCGCTCGCCAGGACTTTTTCAGCAACCTGTTAAGCCAACAAATCCTCGGTGCTGCCGCTAGCAAAGCAACTGAAGATGGTACGATAAGCGGTTTGCTCGAAGACTACCTTAGAGCGCTCATCTAGCACATCCATCCAGTTGGCCGGGCGCGTGCTAGCCAAGGCGAGGGTCACTTCAGCGAAGTGATCTTCTGCTAGCTGTACCAAGCAGCTATTTACCCATGCCAGCTGGCCATACTTTCGCATGATAACTTCCCGTGGCAAAGCGGTAGTTGTCACCATGGCCTTTTCCTCTCTGAGCAGCTCAGAATGCAACAGCTTATACCGTCAAGAAATCTAAGGGCGAGGAAGTAAGTTACCTAATATTATGTCTTTTCAAGAGATTTTTGCGCTCAAATAGTTTCCAGCAAAGTTAAGGACTACCCTCGCACTTTTAGTCAAATCATTACCTCGCCGGTCGCAAGATCAGCGGTAAATATTCGATAGTATCAAAGGTCTGTTAATTGTGCGTTAATCGAGGGAGGTTTTTCCATGAGCCGTCTATCGCTTCAGCTACGTTCCCTCGTAGGCAATAACTCCGCTTCCTAGCCTTTGACCGCGCCCTCCATCAGACCGCGCAAAAAGAAGCGCTGCAGCGCCAGAAAAACGAAAATGGCGGGAACTATGGCAACCGAGGTAGCAGCCATCAATAGCGGCCAGTTAGTAGTTTCGTGCATGCTGGCCCGGAAGGCAGCCAACCCCACGGGCAAAGTTCTGATAGCATCGGAGTTAGTTACTATTAGCGGCCACATGAAGGTGTTCCAAGACGCCAAGAACTGAAAGATACCCAAGGTCGCGATCGCCGGCAAAGCAGTAGGCAATGCGATGCGCCAGAAAAACTGCCAGGGATTGCAGCCATCGATACGCGCAGCGTCCTCGAGTTCTTGCGGCAAATTCAGGAACCATTGTCTAAACAAAAAAACGCCGAACGCGCCAGCCAGATCAGGCACGATGAGCGCCCAGTAAGAGTCTACCCAGCCAAAGCGTGCCACCAGAGCGAACAGCGGGACCAGATTAACCTGCACCGGCACCATCATGGTAGCCAGGATAAGGAAAAAGAGCACGCTACGTCCCCCAAAGCGTAAACGAGCGAAAGCAAAGCCTGCCATCGCACCGGCTGCCAGTTGCCCCGACACCGTAGCCGCCGCTACTAACACGCTGTTGCCAAAGTAGCGCAACAGCGGACTGGTCGTGAAAGCCTGGTAGTAGTTTTCCAATGTGAGCGGGCGCGGGAGCCATTCTGGAGGATAGGCAATAGTTTGCTGATAAGTCATCAAGGAGGTGAGTATCAACAAAGCAAACGGTGCGGCACAAGCCAGTGCACCGAGCAAGAGCGCAGCATAAGAGAACACTCGCTTCATGACACCTGCTCCTGGTGAATCCAGCGTTTGCGCAGGGTCCATTGCAACCAGGTCAAGAACAGCAACACGGTGAATAGCAGGTAGGCAAGCGCCGAAGCTTTACCCAGCTTGAAGTAAGTAAAGGCATTTTGAAATAGCCAGTAGACTACCACCGTGGTAGCGCGGCGTGGTCCACCATGCGTCAACATATAAACAGCGTCGAAAGTCTGGAAAGCACGAATGGTGGACAGGATACCTACCAACAATAGCGTCGGCCCCAGCAAGGGCAAAGTGATACGAAAAAAACGTAGCCATCCGGTAGCGCCATCTACCGCCGCTGCTTCATGGTATTCAGTAGGGATGGCCTGTAGACCTGCCAGAAAAAGCACGACGTTATAGCCCAGACTTTTCCAGACACTCACGATGACCAAACTCGGAAGCGCCCAGTGTGGATCAGAAAGCCAATGAATAGCTGGCAAGTGACACCAGCCCAGGATGACATTCAGGGCTCCATAACGCGGATCGTAGATCCACTCCCAGACTATGCTGACCGCCACCATGGAGGTCACGACCGGCAAGAAATATGCGGTACGAAAAAGACCGATGCCTCGCAGCTGTTGATTGAGCGCCAGTGCCAATCCCAAAGCACAAACGATATCTATGATCACGTAAAGCGCAACGAATTCCAGGGTATTGAGCACTACTTTATAAAATAGCGGATCTGCCAACAGGGCGGTGTAGTTCGCAAGACCGATCCAGCGTGGCGGACCCAGGAGATCCCATGAAGTGAAACTTATGGCAAAAGAGCCCAGAGTCGGCAATAGCGAGAACAAACCGATGATCAAGAGAGCAGGCAGCAGTAATAGCCAAGCCCACCGCGCTTCGCCAGCTAGCGGATGGCGTTTCGGACCGGGCGTGCTGACCGGGACAGCGAATGCGGCCTTGCCGGCAGCCATCAACTGGCCTCCCGCAGCAGCGCCGTGATGCGTTTGCAAAGCGGGAGCACGGCTTCCTCTATCGGAACTTCACCCGTCCATGCTGGTCCCAGCTCGTCGATCAGCTCCCAGGTGATCTCATCGTAGGCGACCGGAACCCGGGTCGGTCTCCCTTGCGGTATGACGTCCAGGAATACGTGAGAATGCTCGGGTATATTGGCGAGAAAAGCTGGTGAACTGGCTACATCAGGTCGAGATGGCACGATTAGACCGGATTTTGTGAATTGCTCGATGCTCCAGCGGCTGCCTAGAAACTTCACCAGTTGCCAGGCGGCGGCAGGACGACGACTAGCAGCGGCGATCGCCCAACCGCTGGCATCAGTATCCACGATTGAACCGGCCGGGCCTCTGGGAAATGGCGCCACGTCCCAAGGGAAAGTGATCTTCTTGCGAAAATTCGGTACTGCCCAGCGGCCGTAAACGAACATGGCAAGCTTTCCGGTAGCAAATAATTGCGTCATCCGGGCATTGCCCGCTTCTTCATCGCTGGGCGCGTAATGATATTTGTTGCGCAAATCGACGTAAAAGCGCAGGCCAGCCAGTGCCGGGGCTTCTGTCAGCGTACAGCGTGACAGATCCGCGGCAACGATGTCACCGCCAAAAGACCAGACATAAGGCGTCCATACCAGTGGATTGGGCTGGAAGCCGATAGCCCAGCGCTCACCTGGCTTGGTAAGGCGTGGGGCGATGCGCAGCAAATCAGCAAAAGTCCAGCCAGCTCGTGGATACGGCACTTTGGCCTGGGCAAAGATCTGCTTGTTGTAAAAAACCACCAGATTCGATAAATCGCGCGGTATGCCATAAAGCTTGCCCTTCCAGGTCATGGCGGCAAGCACCTGCTGATAATAATCCGCCAGCCTCACTGCTGGATCTTGAGCGATCAAGGGCCCTAGATCTCGGAAGACGCCACGCTCGGCAAAGCCTGGTAATGCCTCGTTAGAGATGAACATGACATCTGGTATGGTCTGCCCTGCCACCATGAGCCGCAGCTTGTGCGCATACTCTTGCGGAATATGAACGAGTTCTACTGGAATTCCACTTTGTCGAGTAAAAGCCTCCAGGATCGGCTTCAGAATTTCGATCTCATCGATAGAACCCCAGGTGCTGAAAGTCAAGCCGACGGATTTTTCAGGGGAGCAGCCACTGACGAGGGCAACGACCAGCCATGACACCAGCAAACTGATCAGGCCAGAGTGGCGCATGTCTGCATCCTTGAAACTCCTTGCTTCACTGGCATGTCCTTGATAAGCTGCAAGATTTTAGCTTACCTTTGGCTACAATGACAAATTCCAGTGCTATTCCAAGGTATATAGAAAAATTCTAACCAGCCGCATGAACCTCAGGCTCTTGGTTCACGCACTCATTACGGTGCAGGAAGAGAGTTCCACGATAGACGAGATGTTGCCTAACAAATTGGCCATTCTACCAGCGAATTGTTTATCTCTGGGATCAAAGCCAGCTTGCAGTGGATCTAGCTGCTGGAAAATCAATAGCAGGCGATCAGCGACCGCGTCGGTTAGCTGATGCAGTCGCAAGCGGTTCATGGCTTTGATGAGTTCCAGCAATGCCAGGGTGCGTTGCTCTTCTAGCAGGGACATGGTGTGAATTGGCTTGGCACCATGCCGTTGCGATCTCATAGCTGGCAGGCGCCAGATCGCTTGTTCTAGTGCGCTCACGGCTTGTTTGCCGCCACAGATGAGCTGCAGTTCGCTGGCTATTGTCTTGCCACAAGCTAAAAGGCATTGTCGAAGACGAAAGAGTTCAGACCAGAATCTGGTGGACATCGGTGCCAGTTCGCCTATTTGGCGTAGCAATTCTGCCGCTTGCACTCGTGCTAGCAACGCTAGACCGGTCGGGTCGAATTCATGCAATAGCTGCTCTAGCTCGCGCAATGCTTCTAGTTCAAGGATACGACGCAAGCGTATTGCTTGTCCGCTCATGACCTCTCGGCAATTTTGTTTTTGCGCCCAGTCTATTTGGGTCAATACTGCGGCCAGCGCATCGCGTTTAGCCAGCACCGGGTCGAAACGACGATGCGAGAGTCGTTGCTGCTGCCCCATCGCAGATTTACTCATCTTTACTGGCCAGCTCCCCACAATTTGGTGCCCTGCTAATTAGAGCGGCATGAACATCAGTTCACCCCCAGAGGGGTTCCCCTTCGGTGCGAAGCACCGGGGGAGAGGGGGTGAACTGATGTTCACGCCGCTCTATTAATAGCCTGGATACCTTATCGGTCGCTGGCTATTTTTTGGTGCTTGTCTAAAGAAAATCTCAAAGAAAGAATAACGCAGGCAAGAACAAGAAAAATCGTGAATTATTCACCAACCCCGTCAAAGGGGCTGACATACCGGGCAAAAATGAGTACCTCGGCCAGCCAGGCGAATTTTACCAATCGGTGTGCCACACTGCTGGCATG
>JACQUT010000281.1 GCA_016267585.1 Cyanobacteria bacterium NC_groundwater_1444_Ag_S-0.65um_54_12 | reverse complement strand
TCCGATTCCCTCCGATCGCATCGTGGGCCACCATGATGTCACGCTGCGACCAGCAGTCAAGCGAGATCCGGCTGTAAACTTTGATTGGGAACGTTTTTTGCGTAACGTGCGAAAAGTTAGACGTGCGAAAAGCTAGCAGCAAGCCAACTCGCAAAGTCACCCCCTGTGAAATCGCCGCCAAAGTGCACGCGCCGTCCTTGCTGCGCCAAAAGATACGCCCCCCCCGTGAGCTCGCCGCCAAAGTGTGAGCAAGCTGGCATGGCGGTTGTGAGCAAAAAACTTCCCTTATTACGATCGTCTGCTAACATGGGTTATTAATCGTCCCCGATAACGCCTCCAACGAAACCATAACAGATCAAAGGCCAACCTGGGGTATGGAAGGAAGGGACGTAGTTGTTACCGGGGAGTGCCTGTCTTGCGACAACGTACCAGACGTGCCTCTTTACTGGCCTTCTTGCCAATTTTGGTAGAGGGATGTCACAAGCTGGCCCTTGACACTAACCCGATTCCCACCGTGACACTCACCGGGATGGCGATCGCACCAATTGCGCAGGTCGCGGGCTTGGTACCGGCGACGCCGGCTTTACGAATGTCCCGTACTATTACTAGTGAACAGCAGATCCCCTTGGCATATGCCAGAGTGCAGGCACTCGATGCCGCATTGCAACCAGTGGTAGGTATTCCGGAAGTTCGTACGGATGCTGCTGGTCATTTTGCGCTGGACGTTCCTGCTGACAGAGCTTATATCCTGCGCTTCTCGTTTGGTAACGAGGAACGACAGATGGATCTATTGACGGTGGCGCGGCCGAATCGGGGCGCGGGAGCGCAGGTGGTAACTGCTGATATTGCGACACATGTAGCAACCAAGCTACTACTGGATCGTGCCGCCGGGGTGGAAACGGCGCTGGCAGCGCTCGGCGCCAGCGATATTCAAGTGCTGATCGATGTGGTAAGGCGAGGAATCGGCAACCAACCGCCAACCTTACTTTCAGATCAAGCGGTAGCTGAAGTAGTGCAATCCCAAGGTCAGCAAGAAGCTTTATCCAGCGTCTTGGGGCAGGTAGATCGCGCAGTGGCTGCGGCTACGGTATCGCACACGCCGGTAACAGAGAAGATGATCGTTTCGGTTCAGCAACTGGCGACCCCATTACCGACGCCAACCGCTACGCCTTCGCCCTCGCCGACTGTCACTGCGGTAGCGCAGCAAGTAAATATAGCGAATACCCAGCCGGTGCCGGCCGTAACCTCGCTACCACGCGTGCCACAGCTGTCAAATATACCCAAGCAACGACTGAACCTGGATATTGACCTTTTTGAAATTGCCAATGCACGGGCACAAGTCAAGCTGGAGTCGCTGCGCTCGGCAAGAGCTCATGAACTGCGATCTCCTGCTAACCAACGCAAGCAACTAGCGGCGGCTACCGGTGCGTTAGCGGCTAGCGCTGTCCGGCCAAGCGACCAGCGGAAGAAAAGCAGAGCCTACTTCGTCAGTGCAAAACGTTTCAACCATACCATTTCGAACAATCCGACAGCTCGGTTAGCATTGCCGAGGCTTGGTTCGGCTTTGTCCCAGCAATCGGTGGCCAGCCCGCCAGCGCTTGGCAGCGGGGCCGTTCGCAATACGTTGATTGTTAGCTATTCTTACCTGTGGCATAGAGTATTTCTCTCGTTATCACGCTGGTGGCCGGCTTTCTGCCTGCCTACCGGCCCGCTGGAGGAGACACGCACCACCAAAAAGCGGGGCTAGAGTTTTTGCTCTCGCCCCGCTACCGAAAATGCTAAGCAGTAGCTTTTTCGCGCTCATGCGCTTCTTTGGCACGCGCTACCAGCTGGGCAAAGGCCATGCTGTCCAAAATAGCTAGCTCCGCGAGAATTTTTCGATTTATTATGATTTCTGCTTTTCGTAGGCCATTGATGAGCTGACTGTAATTCATACCATTTTGCCGGGCTGCGGCATTGATTCGTTGAATCCACAAGCGACGAAAGTCGCCACGGCGTTCCCGCCGATGCCGATACATGTAACGCAACGCCTTCATCATTGCCTGATTGGCAGTGCGAAACAGCTTGCTGGTGCCTGCGCGAAAGCCTCGGGTCAGCTTCAGGACCTTTTTATGCTTACGACGGTTTACATTGCCACGCTTTACTCGCATGAAAGAAACTCCTTAACAACAAATATTTAATAGCCTGGAGCAATGGCAGACTACTATTAGCCTACCGAACGTAGGAGGCATACGGTAACGCTTGTTTCACCCGATCCAGGTCAGCAGATGAAATAGTACCTTCATCGGTTATTCGGCGTAAACGCGCAGTAGATTTTCCCACGAGCAGATGTTTGCGAAATGCTGTTCGGCGCATCAGCTTGCCGCTACCTGTCAACTTGTAGCGTTTAGCGGATGCGCGATGTGTCTTCATCTTTGGCATAGACTAGCTCCTTATTATGTAATCAGGTCGAAGCCGAAGATCGCTCTTTCCCTTTGGTCTTGAGGATTGGTAATTTGCTGGCATTATCTAGGGCAGCTCCCTTCTTGGGCGCGAGAATGATGAACAAGGTTTTCCCTTCCTGGCGAGGTTCGCGCTCAATCATGGCAATATCTGCCACATCTCTGGCAAAGCGCATGAGCCGCTCGGTTCCCAAGGCCTGATGCTGCATTTCGCGCCCTCTGAAGCGAATAGTAACCTTGACCTTGTCGCCTTCTTGCAAGAAGCGTTGGACTGCTCTGAGCCGCACTTGATAATCGTGTTCACCGATTTTATAGGAAAGCGTCACTTCCTTGAGAGATATTACGTGTTGTTTTTTGCGAGCCTCGCGACTACGTTTCTCCTGCTCGAACTTATGCCGTCCGTAATCCATGATCTTGCAGACTGGTGGCTGGGCATCCGCTGCAACCAGGACTAGATCCAAACCTTTTTCCTGTGCTATTCGCAACGCCTCGCGCAGCGGCAAAATGCCGAGCTGCTCGCCTTCGTCTCCGATAGTTCGGACTTCACGCGCTCTGATTCGCTCATTGAGCAGGATATTTTCTTTGAGAATGGCCGTCCTCCTTACTTGCAACCGGTTCCCATTTTGTTGTCGAATTAAGTTTTCTAACACCAAAAAGCAGGCGGCAACTACCACCTGCTCTATTCATCCTCGCTTGAATTTTGCTGGACGACCTGGCTAGCGATGCTGCCAGGTGAGAAGGGGCCCCTTCTTCTTGAAGTTATATCAATTTAGCAGTTTCGGGCAAGGATCGTCAAGGTTGCTCGTGGCAAAAGTTGCGTGCTATCCTGCCAGGATGGCCATGGTGGAAATTAACAGGATTGCCGCCTCGCTCACCAGGTGGCGAGACGATATAGTCGAATTTGCTCGTCTGCTCATTCGAACGCCCAGCATATCAGGCAGTGAAGCGCAGCTTGCTCAATTAGTAGCAGAGCGCATGAGAGAATTACGCTTTGATGAGGTCGCCATCGACG